>NZ_JBNDMQ010000014.1:0-207161 GCF_050436665.1 Paraburkholderia sp. EB58
GCCTCGATCTGGTAGACCAGGGTGAGGTACTGGTGTCCACGACCATACTGGATTTCATCAACGCCCAACGCGCGGATCGTGCCGAGTTCGCGGTGGCTCAGCCCCCAGTCGACGACCCATTCCACTGCATTGAAGACCTTCTCCCAACTGGTTCGGAAGCTGAGCGCCGTTTCTTTCCAGGATAGCTTACGTGCCCATTGCGCCAGGAAGATCATGTAAGCGCGGGTGAGCGTGTGCTTGCCGTTGGCCCACGGCAGAGCTTCGACCTTCACGCCACAGGCACGACAATCGACGCGCCGCATGGTATAGAGCAGAAACACGGCAAAGCCCCAGACGGGGATAAACTCGAAGCGGCGCTGCGTGAGCGAGTCGTAACCCCGCGCAGGCTGGTGACAGCATGAGCAAATCGGCTTCGAACCCTTGCGCGGCCGAACGTCGATCTCGATGCATTGGGTTGCCTCGCACAGCCGTGCACCCTCATAGACAAAGCCGGGAAAATGATGACAGGCGTTAAGCAGACGGGTCAGCAACATGGTTAGAAAGCTCAGAAGCGGCAAGGACGAAGCCGCCATTGTCGCCGAACAGCAAGCGCTCGCGCAGTACGTCCCAGATCTGCATAACTGGCCTGCGTCGTGGCGGGTCGACGACGAAGATATTTCGACTGGACAGGCAATCGTGGCAATACTCACGCCCTTCCTTGAACATCTGCTAACCTTGGGATACGCACACAAGACATTGCTTCGGCACCGCGATCACATCTGGATGCTCGGCGGCGAAATGATCCGACGCCGCCATGAAGATCCCGATCTCCTGAGCCTCCCCGTGGCAACCCTCCTGGACAAACTAATCGAGGAAGACGGCGGCCCCCTCATCTGGCCAGCTATCTCCGAGTCTGCACAAAACTCCTTTGATGCAACATGTCGCAAGCTCTATCAGTATCTGAATCGAGCTTCACTTGGCTAGCCGCGCACACTAATTCACCCACAGATTCCGCCGACGATCCGAACAATTGGACGACCGAGCAATGCGGGCCAAAACGCGAGCGTCAGGATGAAGGCAAAGTAGACGATCAGCATGACGAGGGTGAGCGTCCACGAGAAGGCCCGGCGGGCGCGCAAGAGCGCCTTGAAGCGTGGATCGTTCAGCAACGGATTGGCGGTGATTGCCGGATCGCTGCCTTCGCGCTGCGCGCTGGCCTGGTAGGTTGGGACGGTGTGTTCCATGTTGTCTCCTGTGGACCAGAGTTAGCGCTTTAGCACTTACTCCGATGCCATGCACTTGTTGCGGTGGCATCGCTCTTTTTTATTCTATTGAGCGAATAAACCGGCTCGAAGAGCCGGCCTGTTCAGTACACGAAATCAGAAGCGCTTGGACACCGCCGTCTCGCGCATCACGGCGTCGGGGGTGCGATAGCGCTCGGCCATGACACGTTCTGTGTCGTCCTTGAGTTGCGCCTGCATATACGCGCCGAGATGGCGGGCATGCTGGACGATCGCGGCGCCCACCTCCGTGCGTACGCGACTGTATTCGCCCAATGCCTCGCGCACATCGGCGGTTGCTCGCAAGGCGGCCACCAGCGCCATGGCATCGCTCGCCGCTTTGGTCACGCCCATGCCGCAGTGCGGACGAGCGACGAACGCTGCGTCGCCAAGCAGAGCAACCCTGCCAAAAGCCATTTGCGGCACTTCCAGATCGAAGATGGGCTGGAAAAGCGGTTCCGTCGCACGGGTCACAACCTCGGCGAATTGCGGTGCAAGCAGCGTAACCGCGGCTTCCTCCATATCGGCGAGAACGTCGGGCCGGATCAACTTGGGGGGAATGCCGCCGATCCAGCGCTTACCGGTCTCATCGGTCAGCAGGTTGGGGAGATCGACATCCTCGCTGGTGGCCCGGTACCAGACGAAGTTGTAGCGACGTTCGCCAGGAACGGTGCTGTTGCCGCGGCCTGCCACCGGATAGCCGAGAATCTGTTCACGCGGGGGCAGGCAAAACGCGAACTTTTCGAATAGAGCGTCGCGAGTTTGCTGCGTCAAGGCCATCTCCTCCACGAGTCCGCGCCATGCCACGTAACCCGCGTATTCGAGCTTGACGTCAGGGAGGAACTGCTCGCGGATGGCGGATTTGAATCCATCGGCAGCAATGACGATGTCGGCCTGATGGACGCTGCCGTCACTGAGCGTCACCGTTGCGTGCTCAGGACCGTCCGCGACGGACGCGACGCTGCCGCCGGAGCGGTAATGAAGGTCGGGCAGGGCGGATCGCAGGACGTGATACATCTTGCCCCACGCGGTCAGCGTTTGCGGCAGTGCCCGCTCAGACAGCACGGCGCCGCCTTGATCGAACGTCACGCGCGATTGCACCTTGACGCCGATGGAGTTGTCAATCTGCACGCCTGCCGCAGTTAGGGCTTCGAACAGTTCCGGATGGGTGACGATTCCGGCTCCGCGGCCAGCGAGCTCTTCGGGAACCCGTTCGAATACGTCGACGGCCCAGCCATTGCGTACCAGCAGATTAGCTGCGAAAAGGCCGCCAAGGGAGCCGCCTACGATGATTGCTTTGGGTTTGGCAGAAACGTTCATGATGTTCACTTTCCTGGGTTCGCTGCTTCTTGAGCGGCCGCCGCGTGCGGGATCGTTAGATGAGCGACTTCAGCGGCAGGAAAGTTGAGCTCGATGGTGACGCCAGACGGATCTTCGATGAAGATCTGATGCAGGCCGAGGCTGGGAACGGTGCGGTCGCGCCAGGGGATGTTTTCCGCTTCCAGCGTTTTCCACATTTCCTCGACTCCAGTTGCAAGGAAGGCAATGTGGTCGACGGTCCCGGTGCCGCTCACTGGGAGCGTCTTGTCGCCCAGATATGCTGTCAGGCCCTCCGGATTGTTCGGGTCGACACCGATGATATGAACGGTGCCGAAGTCGGCTTCGTCTCCGCCTTTGTAGAGCCAGAGACCCGGGAAGTCGAAGGGCGGCCGGTATCCCCGTTTGAAACCCAGAATCCGCTCGTAGAAGCGGCAGGATTTTTCCAGATGGGCGGTACGTATCGAATAGTGGGCTAGCTTGGTGACTGGCATGATTGCCTCCTGCAATTTATCGAACGATCATTGATCGATTGATAAATTGTAGGCCAAGCTGTCTCTTGCACAAAGCGGCGCGGAGCAGGTGTTTTCCCTGGTGTCGTGGGGATGACGCGGGCACGATCCCGGGTTAAAAAAAAGGGAAGGACCGGGTCCGATTGACGCGTTCGAAGCCCGGCTTAGGCGTGAACTCCCCAGACTGAAGCGAAGCGGAGTTCAGCCCTTCGGAGTCTTGCCCTGCAAAACAGGATTCCTTGCATACAGCGCCTCCAGCCAGTCGATAAAGAGCTTGAGCTTTTTGGGCAGATGGCGGTTGGGCATGTATAGCACTGAGATTGGCCGTGGCTTCGCGTTGAATCGCTGCAATACCGTCTGAAGGGAGCCGTTGGCGAGGTAAGGTTCTACGAGGTACATCGACGTCTTCGCTAATCCCAGTCCGGCGAGGGCACAGACGACGTAAGCATCGGCGTCGTTCACCGACACCGATCCTCTCATCTGTATAAGCTTGGCCTCCCCATCCACCAGAAAGTCCCACATTCGCGTGCGACCTGTTTCGTTGGAGATATAGTTCACGCCCTCGTGCTGATCCAGGTCTGCGATCATGATGGGAATGCCATGCTGAGCGAGGTAGCCCGGAGAGGCGCACGTACATGTGGTCATGCTTCCGATACGCTTCGCAACCAGGCCGGAGTCCTCCAACGCTCCAACCCGCACCACGCAGTCCACGCCCTCGCCGACAACATCGACCTGGCGGTCGGTCAGCCCCAGTTCAACATGTATCTCGGGATACTGTGCGGCAAAATCGGGCAGTGCAGGAATGACGATGCGCTTGGCCATCGCTGTCGGAAGGTTGACCTTCAGGCGTCCCTTCGGCGCCACCTTGGCGCTTGACAGGGACGCTTCCATATCGTCGATTTCATTGAGTACAGCGACGCACCGCAGGTAATAGGCGTGCCCGTCTTCGGTCAGCGAGACCTTGCGGGTGGTTCGGTTCAATAGTTTGCACCCCAGATGATGCTCGAGCGTCTGCATCATCTTTGATACGGTGGGAGGCGGAAGGCCGGATGAATCCGAAGCTCGTGTGAAGCTGCCCGCTTCCACGATACGGACGAAGACTTTCATTGCCTGGAGCGTATCCATTTTCTGTCATCGTGCTAGTACAACTAAGCAACTTCGCCGGTTACAATCATTCTAGATCGTCGATTTTCTTTAGGCCGTTAATTTTCCTGAAGGCCTTGCGGGTCGCGACGAACGGAGGCCCCGTCGCCTACTGAAGCAGAGGGAAGGGTAGACCAGGGAGACTAGCGTTTGCGCTGCCCGTTGAGCGCGGCGCCAGGCGCCATCTTCTGCAAAACGGCCGGCGTGCCGTTCAAAAAGGCGTCGACCTGGCGTTCGACGTGTGCGTCGAGATCCTTGGGCACGGGAAGGCCGTACACCCACCGCCGCATGCCGATATAGAAAATGCTCGCGTGCAGGCTCCAGATCAGTTCCAGTTCCGCTTCCTGCGCAGCCCGTGTCTTCGGCGCGGGGATGTCATAGGCGGCCCGCAGCTCCCGCATCACCGGGCTGAACACGCGCTCGCGCAGCTTGTCGAGATAACGGGTGTTGATGCCTTGCCGCGTCAGCCCGGCAAAGATGAAGGTGCGAATCCATTCGCGCTGCAGGATGACCCGCGAATAAGCCTTATAGAGCGTACACAGGCGTTCCTGCAGCGGAATCGAACGGTCGGCGATCAGGCTCTCCCATTGCGGATCCCACCGGTAGATCTCGTTGTAGACACGGTCTATCAGCGCTTCCTTGCTTGGGAAATAACGGTAGAGCAGGGGCTGCGTCACACCGATCTGCTTGGCCAGTTCACGGGTACTGCCGGAAAAGCCGTGGGTAGCGAAATGCTCGATGGCTTTTTCCACGATCTGCTGTTCCCGGTCTTCCGGCAGCATGCGCCGGCCACTTGTTGCCGGCGGCGTCGCCATGCCTGCTGCCGGCTCGGGTAACACTCCGGCGGCATCTTCCGCTCGCACTTCGGGGTGTGTGGTTGAGCGCTTTGGCCTCGGCATCGTCGTCCTCTTTCCCTTATCGGATGATCACTAATAAGGGAAATATAGCATGTTCGACGCTGCGATCCCGACGCGCCACGCGACCCGGCAGGACGTGTGTGGGCGTCCTGTACCACTCAATCCATTGCTGCCGCCACCGATCGTCCGAAGGCCAGATAGTGAATCAACGCGATCAGCGGGAACACGCTGGCGACTGTCGCGGTCAGCGTCCATCCGCCGTGGTCATACAGCGTGCTTGCGAGAGCCGAGCCGATCGCGCCGCCGACGAAAATGCTGGTCATATACAGCGCATTCAGACGGTTGCGGCTCGCCGCATGCAGCGCGTAAATCTCGCGCTGGCCGAGCACCATGTTCATTTGCACCGCAAAGTCCAGCACGATAGCGGTAACGACAAGGCCCCCCACGCCCCAGGCCGGATGAATCAGGGCGGGCGTAAACGCGAGCGCTCCGACCACCAGCGCAATCAGCGTCGCGCGCACCGAGTGGCCGGCATCGGCGAGTCGTCCCGCCACCGGCGCGGAGGTCGCGCCCACCGCGCCGACGAGCGCGAACAGGGCGATGGCGTTCTGCGACAAGCCGTAGTGACGTATCAGTTCGATCGGCACGGCGGTCCAGAAGAGACTGAAGGTGGCGAACATCAGCCCTTGGTATAGCGAGCGATGGCGCAGCACCGGCATGGTCACGACCAGATGCTCGAGCGAACGGATCAACTGGAAGTAGGTGGCCTGATGCGAGGGTTGGCGGCGCGGGATCGTCAGCGCGAGCACGGTCGTGACGATGGCCATCAGCACCGCTGCCGAACCGAACACCGCGCGCCAGCCAAAATGCCCGGCCACCACGCTTGAAATCGGCCGCGACAGCAGGATGCCGAGCAAGAGGCCGCTCATGATGTTGCCGACCACACGGCCACGCGATTCATCTGGCGCGAGATGCGCGGCGAGCGGAATCAGGATCTGCACGGCAACCGAGCTGAAGCCCACCAGCAACGAAACGGCCAGAAACGCGCTCGGCTGGCGCGTCACCGCGGCCAGCGCGAGACTGACGATCGAGACCAGCGCCGTGGTGATCATCAGCTTGCGGTTTTCCAGCAGGTCGCCGAGCGGGACCAGAAAGAACAGTCCGAAGGCGTAGCCGATCTGTGTCAGCGAGACGATCAGACTGGCCGTGCCGCCCGTCATGTGGATGTCCGGCGCGATCAGTTCGGTGATCGGCTGCGCGTAGTAGAGGTTGGCGACGATCGCGCCGCAGCAGAAAGCAAACATCGCGATCAGGCCGCGGGTTAGTTTGACTGTGCCGCCCTGTTCGGCAGCAGCAGATGCATGGGATGTCATGGTGGGTCCTTCGAGATGACAAGTGGCCATCAGGTTCAGAGTTAAAGGTTCATCAGGCGGTCGCCGAGCGCCACGCCGAGGTCAGTCATGCGGTTACCGAGTTGAAGCTGCACACGTTGCCACCGCGCGAGCGCCGCATCGAGGTGCGCGCCGTCGTGCTGCGTCGACGTGAGCGTGCTGGCGAGCGCCAATGCGTTCGCGGCGGCCTTGGCCGTGCTGCCGGCCGTGTGAGGCCTCGGGACAAACGCTGCATCGCCGAGCAGGATCACCTTGCCGAACACCATCTGTGGCACGCGTAGATCCTGAATGGCTTGCACAAACGGTTCTTGCGTCGACGCGACCAGCGACTGGAATGCCGGCGCCAGCAGTTCGCCCGAAGCGGCGCGCAATGCGGCGATGTCGGCGTCTTTCAGCGCGCCCGGTGGCAGCGAGAAGGTACGCTGCGTGCCGTCCCGATCAACCAGCAACTGCGCGAGTTCGTCGGCGCTCTGTCTGCGGTACCAGACCCAGTTCCAGCGGCGCTCGCCCACGGCGGTCGAACCGTCTTCGCCTGGGACCAGATAGGCGAGGGCGGAATGTCCCGAGTCCTGCTGAAACGTGAAGCGGTCACGCAAAATATCGGCGGCGCCTGGCGGCAAGGCGTTTTCGGGCACGAGTCCGCGCCAGGCGACATAGCCCGCGTAGCTGGGCGCAACCTCCGGCAATACGACCCGCCGGACACTCGAGCGCGCCCCGTCAGCGCCGATCAGGAGATGGGCACGCTCGACGCGCCCACTCGAGAATCGCGCCACGATCTGCTCACCCTCGACTTCAAAACCGGTAAACATCTCGCCCGCGTGGAGCGACTCGGCCGGCAGGGCCTGCTTCATCGTGGTGTACAGCAGATTCCAGGAAGTCTGTGTCTGCGGCATGTAGAACTGCTCAATCAGGTTGTCGTCACGATCCAGATAGATCCGGTCTCCCGAATCCACGCCGAGCCGTTCAGGCAAGCCGATGCGGGCGAACCGGAAGGCGGCGAGTACATCCGGCTGCAGCACAATGCCGCCACCGCGACTGTCCAAGTCGCTTGGCGACAGTTCGAATACGTCGACATCCCAGCCTGCCTGACGCAATGTCGTAGCCGTGAACAGTCCGCTTAGCGATCCGCCGACGATCACGGCACGCGGTTTGACTGACGTGGTCATGCCGCGCTCCTTTCGAGCGCTGCGCGCAACGCGGCGGTGAATACCGCCGGAGGTTGTGCACCGCTGATGGCTTCACCCGCGATGAACACGGTCGGCACGGAACGGATGCCTTGCCGTTCAGCGAGCCGCTCGGCTTCTTCGACCTTGGCGACGCCGCGACCTTGGGTCAGGTATTCCTGCGCAGCAGTAGCGTCGAAACCGTTTGCCGCGGCGATCGCGACCAGTGTCTCCAGCCGGCCAATATCGCGTCCTTCCGAAAAGTACGCAGTGAATATGGCCTGGTAGAGCGCCGCGGTCTTTTGCGCGTCACCGCTGCTCATGGCGAATTGCATGAGTTGATGGGCGAGGCGCGTGTTCGGGGTGCGCGTGACCTTGTCGTAGTTGAACGGGGCACCTGCGGCGACGCCGGCGGCTGCGACCTGCGCGTCCATGCCTTGCGAGCGCACCCAACTGCCGAACTTGGCCGTCCGGTATTCGCGCCGGTCCATGCCGTCGGCGGGCATCGTGGGGTTCAATTCGAACGGTACATACTGGATCGAAACGGGCACCGGGAGATTGGCTTCACGAATACCGGAAGCAAGTTTCAGATGACCGATCCAGCACCACGGGCAGATAAAGTCGTAATTGACGGAGATTTCGATGGCTTGCACGGCAGACTCCTTTACGCAGAATGCACACAGGATATCGTTTGCGATCTGTTAGAAGAATGGGCCCATGCAGCAACCTGGCATTGCGTGCTGCGCAACGGCAGCTGTGACTTCCGCCGCGCCTTGCCGCCCTGTTTGCCACGTTGGTCTATACCGGCAGCGGAATAAAGTTAACCTTTCTGAATCTGTCTGACCCAAGGTTTCGTTACTTTCAATTGTCCGAACCGGATGATGTCCGGCACTTTCTGTTCCGCTTTAGTCAAGTCCTCATGTCACTCGGTACAAGTCCGGCGAGTTCGGCGTTGGTAGTATCTAATGCGTCCCCGGCATGTTGAACGCCCGTATTGACGGAGCATGACTGGTCGTCTTTCTTACTACGTTAGCTGTACGGAGGGTGACCCATGCGCTCGGAATTCGACCTCAATGTGCTTCCTGCCCGGGAGCGTTACGACTTCTGGCGTGACGTATCGCAGTCGCTGCATGTGCCGGTGGGGGTCAGCTGCGAGCGACCGGAGTCATTCAGCGCGCGTTATGACGGCCGTCATCTGGGGCGCTTTGCGGTAGGGAGTGCATTCATTAGCGTCGAGCACAGAGTGTCACGTACGCCGCAGCATATAAGACGGTCCTCGGACGATATGGTCGGCGTCTGGCTGCCACTGACGGGCGGCATTCTGATGCACCAGGACGGGCGCGACGCGCATATTCGGCCCGGCCAATTGGGCGTTGTCGATCCCGCGCGACCTTACGAAGAGCTGACGTTCGACGACTTCAATTTCCTGTGGATTCAGCTGCCGCGCGAAGACGTCGAAGCGAAAATCGGTTCGACGAAAGCGATTACGAGCGTCGCGTTCACCCCGGAAGAACCGCGCACGCGCCTCGCCATCGAGTATCTGAACAGTCTTTCGCGCGTTTGGGACACCATTGCGGGCACGAGTGCCGAGCAGGCCGCCGGGTATGCCTGTACATTGCTGGCACTCGCTTTCGATCGACAAAAGTCCGCATCGCGAAGCGCGGATGCCGCCGATCCCGAGCTACAGATGCTGCGTATCAAGTCTTTCCTGAACAAGCATCTGGCGGATAGCGATCTGTCGAGTGAAATGGCCGGTTGCGCCTTGGGTATCACGGCGCACGAAGTCGAGCGCATCGCGCGCCTGCACAACATGGAATTCGCACAGTACGTGCTAAAGACCCGGCTGATGCGCTGCGCGCAAATGCTGGCCGATCCGCGTTTCGGGGCGTACAGTACAGCGGATATCGCAAGTATGAACGGCGTGCCGCACGCCGAACGTTTTCACAAGGCGTTTGCCGAAACCTACGCTATGTCGCCCGATGATTATCGGGCTGCGAGACAGTGAAGATCACCATAACGGTCATCTTTCCAGGGTGTAAGCGCGAGGGGGTGGGATGGGCTCAAGCATGAATCTGGATGAAATCCCTGTTGAGAAGCGCTTCAGGTACTGGCGCGATCTGGCGGAGGATCTCTATGTTCCAGTGGGTCTCGAATGCGATGCACCGGAGACGTTCCGGTTCTGGTGGAATGGCCGCCACCTCGGCGACACATGGGCGGGCGAATCGTTGACGACGCCTTTGTACGTCAATCGTACGCGCCAGCATATTGTTCGCTCGGAGAATGATGCGCTCAAGCTCGTGGTGCCATTGTCCGGCGAGATATGGGTTAGTCAGGACAAGAAAGAGACGCGGGTGCGCGCCGGTCAATTCTATCTGCTCGATCCCGCCAGACCGTATCAGGAAACCATCACGGAAGACCTGACGTTTATCTGGATGCATATACCGCGCGCGTCGGTTACGTCCAGGATCGGGCGCATCGAAGCGGTGACGGCGATGGCCTTCGGGAACGAGACGCCCTACGCCAGATTGACGACGGAATACATCCTTAGTCTGTCAAAGGTCTGGGACGATATTACGGGGGTGGCAGCCGAACACGCCAATTCCGCTGCGATCGATCTGTGCACGATGGCAATATGGGAGCGGACGAATCAGGTGCGCACGCACAGCACTGAGCATCGCACCGCACAATTCCAGCGCGCAAAGACGTTTATCGACCACGGTCTCGCAGACCAGGCGCTGACCCTTGACGCCGTCGCGGCGGCCCTTGGCGTCTCCACTCGATATGTACGGGCTCTCCTGTCCGAAGGAGGGCTGACTTATCGTCAATATGTGCTTGAACAGCGGCTCGCCCGTTGCGCGCATGATCTTGCTGACCCACGCATGGCGAACAGGACCGTGACCGACATCGCGTATGCATGGGCATTTTTCGACGGCGCACATTTCAGCCGCGCCTTCAAGGCAGCTTATGGCGTGTCGCCGCGGGAATATCGAGCGGCAAAGCAAAAGCTTTAATCGACATCCAGGATTTCCGGCAGCGAGACCGAATGCGGCGTTAGCCAGACGCTCATACATTTGTATGATTTTCTTCTGGCGACTTGCATCGTACTCTTGATGATCTGAATGCGCATGCCATAAACGTGTGTATCTCCGGATCATTTCCGACTGCCGAGGTCTTGCGTGCAAGCCACACAGATTGTTTCCATCGTCGAGGACGACGAAGAGGTCCGGTTGGCTATCGCTAGCCTCGTTCGCTCGTTGCGGTTGCAGACAAATCTGTTTTCGTCAGCGGAGGAATTCCTGCAGTCCGCACGGCTTCGTGATACTTCGTTTCTGATCTCGGATGTCCGGATGCCGGGCATGTCGGGTACTGAAATGCACGATCAACTTCTGAAACTCGGGTATGCGCCGCCAACCGTTTTTATCACCGCGTTTCCGACGGTCGCCTTGCAGACAAAATTGCAAACGAAGGGCGTCCTGGCTATTCTGCCGAAGCCCATTGATGCGACCGCGATCTCACATTGGCTGAAGCTGGCGCCGGGGACACCTTAGCGTGTGGCGACTCGATGATTCACCCTGAACGGACTATACTTTCTCTCATGGAAAAGGGGAGGAGGGTGATGCTCTCGGGCTCGGATTCGAATTCCGCTCCGCACGACAGCGAGAGCGAAATCCCGGTCGTCTATGTGATTGACGATGACGAAGAGATTCGGCTTGCGCTGAGTGCGTTGCTCCGTTCAACAGGGCTGCGTGTTGAAACCTTTGGTTCGTCGAAAGATTTTCTCGCGTTCCCGAAATACGATGCACCCAGTTGCCTGATTCTCGATGTCAGGCTAAGGGGCGAGAGCGGCCTGACGTTTCAGGAGGAACTGGCGAGGACCGATCTGCGCATTCCAATCGTGTTCATCACAGGGCACGGCGACACCGAAATGTCGGCCAAGGCAATGAAGGCAGGTGCGCTCGACTTCTTTGCAAAGCCCTTTCGCGATCAGGACATTCTCGACGCCGTCGAAAACGCCTTGAGCCGGGACAGCCAGCGTCGCGCGGCTGAAGAATCGATCGCCACACTGCGCAGTTCCTACGGGTCATTGACTCACCGTGAGCGCGAGGTGATGGGCTTTGTCGTGGCTGGCTTGATGAACAAGCAGATCGCTTCAGCGATGCGCGTTAGCGAAATTACGGTGAAGATTCATCGTGGACAAATGATGAAAAGGCTGGCCTGCCGCTCCGTGGCGGATCTGGTTCGAATGGCAGAAGCACTCGGCGTCGGCTCCGAGCATTTGAATATCTCCTGACCCGTCTCACCGGTTCACACTTTGACGGCCCGCAGTGCACGTACCTCCCGATTGCAGCTATACAAACGTTTGAATAACTCAAACCAATGTTTGTGAAACGAACCTGCTTGCAGGTTTGAATTCATAGAGGGACTGCGATACCTTGAAGGCTTCAAGACGCGAGGCATGCCGTGCGATGGCTGGCAGGTCAAACCTGGATTGGGGGGCTTCGATGATTCAGATTGGCCGTTTTGAGCTCGATCCCGAGTTGCGCACGCTCAACGGCCGAAGCGGTCGCGTGCGCATCGGTGCGCGAGCGTTCGACATCCTTATGTATCTTGCGACTTCACGCGGCCGCCTCGTCACCAAGGATGAACTGATCCGGCATGTGTGGCCGGACACGATCGTTGAGGAGAACAACCTGCAGGTTCATCTGTCGGCCTTGCGCAAGGCGCTTGGAGCCGACAGGAATCTGATCGTGACGCTGACCGGGCGGGGCTATCAGTTGGCGGGCCACTTCACACGCGCGCAGGAAACAACGGCCGCGCAGACGGCGAGGAATGCGCGTGTGCCAAGGCGCATCATCGGGGATCTGCCCGCACAGGTGGGTGAACTGTACGGCCGCGAGAACGTGATTCAGGAAATCACTGATCTTTTGCCGCGGGCACGGGCAGTCACGCTGGTGGGCGCCGGCGGGATTGGCAAGACGTGCCTTGCGAGTGCTGTTGCCCGATGCCTCGCAGACCAGTTTGCCGATGGCGTGCACTTCGCCGGACTGGCGCCCCATGCGAACACGCCGGCAGTGCTGGGCGCAGTCGCTCACGCCTGCGGTCTGGCGTGCTCAGGCGGCACAATGAGTGCCGTGCAGATCGCGGCGGCACTTGCGGAGAAGCGCTGTTTGCTTGTACTCGATAATGCCGAGCATGTCATCGACGTGGTTGCCGATCTGGCCGAGGCTCTGACCCGTTTCAGTCCAGAGTTGCGCCTGTTGACGACCAGCCGTGAACCGCTTCGAGTGGCGGCCGAATCGGTCTACCAGGTGAAGCCGCTGGAGGCCCCGGCGAGCGACGCCCAATGCCAGGAGGTGCTGGCGCATTCCTCCGTGCGGCTGTTCTTGCAACGCGCCCGAGCGCTCCAGCCGGGCTTTGGCGACGACGCTGCGAGTATTGCGCTGGTCGGGGAGGTGTGCCGTCGGCTGGACGGCGTACCGCTTGCCATTGAGCTGGCCGCCGCACGCGCGGCGACGCTCGGTATAGACGGCTTGCACCGCAGACTCGATGACCGCCTGAATATATTGACCGGTGGCCGCAGGACTGCGCTGCCGCGGCACCGGACACTGCGTGCCACGTTTGACTGGAGTTACGCATTGCTCGACCCGGTAGCCCGGACCGTGTTTCGCCGGGTGGGCCAATTAGGCGGCACCTTCCACATCGAAGATGCGTGCACGATTGCCGCGAACGATGAAATCACCCCGACGCTCGTCATGACCAGCATCATTGAACTGGTCGAAAAATCGTTGCTCGGGGTAGAGTTCGAAGGCCCGGTGACACGTTACCGCCTGCCGGAATCGACACGGGCCTATGCGCGGGAAAAGCTGCGCGACGAAGGTGAAGGAGATGATCAGGTGGCCGGACAGCGGGTGTCCGGCTCTCGTGGTTCGCGATCCGCGCGTCAATGGCCTTCGCTTGCGCCGAACATGGTCTTCGCGTAGATCAAACCAAGGCCGTATGCGCCGCCATGGGCAATCGAGGTGGCAACGGTCTGGTTATAGGTTTCAGTACGGGCCCAGTCGCGTTGAAGTTCGAGCAGGTATTGCAGCGAAGTCATAGGTCGTGCGCCGATCTGGATCATCCGTTCCATCGCACGTTCATGCGCCTCGTCGGAGACATCGCCGCATGCGTCAGCAATCACGTAAACCTCGAAGCCCTGATCGATCGCGGATAAGGTGGGGCCGACGATGCAGACCGAGGTCCAAAGACCTGCCAGCGCAATCTTGTCCTTGCCGATCTTGTTGACCTGTTCAGCGATGCGGGCGTCTTCCCAGGAGTTCATCGTAGTCCGGTCGATAACGTGGTGCTCGGGAAACACCGAGCGGATCTCGTCGAAGATCGGACCGGAGAAGGATTTCTCGGCGACGGTGGTGAGAATCGTCGAGACCTTGAATTCCTTCGCTGCCTTCGCGACCAGCGCCGCGTTGTTGCGCAGCGTTACCGCATCGATCGATTTGGTCGCGAAGGACATTTGCGACTGGTGATCGATCATGATCAGCGTGTGATTGCTGGGATCAAGCATGGTCTTGCCGGGTTGAGCTTTTGCTACGGGCATGGTGGCCTCCGTAAAAGTGCTTTGAACCTACGATCTCCCGAGCGAGTCAGAAGGCAAAACAGCTACAGCCGAGCGCGCCCCAGAAGCCATTGGCGTCGCTCGCGGGAACATTGCTGCGCCATGCCCACAGGTGTCCGTGACCGTGTATGCCACACAGACTCACGCAACCGTCCGCGCAGGCCTGCAGCGGCGCCACAACTGGCCGGTACCGGCTGTAGCCGCCGAACTCGGTCACGGGTGACCATGACGGGCTAACCGGCAAGGGCGGGGGGGCAAGCGAACTGAACTCTTCATCGGCGTATACGACCTTGCCGTTCACTACTGTCAAAACCGATGTCAGGTATTTAATCTGCGGTTCGTCGATCGTGAAGTAGTCGTCGGTCAGTGCGGCGAAGTCAGCGAACTGTCCGGGCATCAGCGCGCCTTTACGGTCATCCTCTGAGGAGAACCAACTGCTGCCCACCGTATAGCGGCGCAGCGCTTCCATGCGGTCCAGCCGGTTTTGCTCGGGATACATCGGCGTGCCGCCGACCGGCAGGCCGGCTGCGAGCATCAGGCGGATGGGTGGCGTGCGCGCTACAGCTTCTTTGCCGTAGCGTTCGATGAAATACTCGCCCTGGTAGGCCATCCGATGCTGCAACGAGATACCGCGTTCTGAAGGGAATGGCGCGGAATTTCCACACCCGCGCGCGATGATTACGATCTGTAATTTCAGGCGGGTCGCTATCGAACTGTGCGGTTTGTGGGCTATGTATGATTGCGTCCGCGAATTCGACGGTACAGAATTTCGCCGTGAGCCGCTGCACCGTGATCAAGTCGTTCCGACATACGGGAGAAGGTAATGGCATCAACCGTCTTTAGCCTCGACGATACCCCCGTGAATCAACGCTTCTCGCACTTTCGCGAGGTGGTGGAATCGTTTTACATCCCAATCGGGCTGGAATGTGAGCATCCCGAACGGTTCAATGCGTGGGTTACCGGCAGCGAACTGGGCGAGGTCAGCGTCGGGACCTGCTTTCTTGCAGAGCAGCGCGTCAGCCGCAAGCCCGAGCATATCGCCCGCTCGGAAGACGATCGAATCAAGCTGATTCTGCCGCTGTCAGGCGCCATCGCGTCGCATCAGGACGGGAACGATGTCGTGGTTCGTCGCGGTGAGTTCTACATAACGGATCCCACCCGGCCTTATGAGGAACAGATTCTCGAAGACTTGACCTTTATCTACCTGTTGTTGCCGCGCAATCACGTGGTATCCAAAATCGATCAGATCGAAAAGGTCACGGCCACGAGTTTTGCTTGCGAGCAGCCGTACGCCCGGCTCGCTTCTGATTTCGCTCACAGTCTTTCAGCGGTCGGACCTGCGCTCGAAGGGTCCAAAGCGGTTCAGGCGGCCTCGGTTGTCACCGACCTTTTCACCATGGTGCTGTGGGAGCATATGAGCCAGGTGCGCACGCATAGCACCGTCTACCGGTCCACCTTATTTCGCCGGGCCAAGGCATTCATCGACGAGCACCTCACGGAGCCTGATCTCAGTCTTGCAAAGGTCGCGGCGGCGATGGGCGTGTCGAGTCGCTACCTGAGCGACCTGTTTTCGGAGGCCGCCTTTAATTACCGGCCGTATGTGCTGGAGCAGCGGCTCTTGCGCTGCGCGCAAAACCTGACCGACCCGCGGCTCGCTTATCTTGCGATAGCGGAAATCGCCTTGCAGTGTGGCTTCAGCGACAATGCGCATTTTAGCCGGGCGTTCAAGGCGGCGTATGGAATATCGCCGCGCGAGTACCGCGCGTGTCACAAGATTTAACGCTGCCTTCAGGACTTTTAAGTCGTCTATCCGTAACCTGATCTCAGTCGCAGCGTTGCGGATGGCTTCCTCGTTCTGGTTCGCATCACTAAGCGTGCATACCAGCACGCTGGCACGCGGTTCTGGACGTTCAGTCACGGAAGAACAGCATGAGAGAGAAGCGATGCCGTATCTGATCTCATTTGGAGCCGGTCTGGTGGTAGGGCTACTTTACTGGCTGGTGCGCGTGCATTCGCCTGCGCCACCCTTGATTGCACTGGCCGGCCTGCTGGGTATAGTTATTGGCGAAGGGGCGGTGCCGTTTGTGCAGACGCACCTGTTGCACGCCGGCTCTCGTGCGAACGTCGCGCCTGCGGCAAACGAGCAGCGTTCCGAGAGCGCGATCGATTTGCCCAAACAGACTTGAGATGCCGTCATGGAACAAGCCAATCCCTGGACTCGGGTAGTGTCGCTTTTATCTCATCTTGCCGGCGAGGACGACCTCCTCAGCGAGTCGTGCCGCGATCTCGCCTGGAACCTCCACGGTGCATGCAGAGGGCAGCGGAGCGACCCGCATCAAGACACGTCGACTGATCAATACTGCAGCAAGATTACGGCGATCGAGCGCCAGGGCGATGCAGCGGTTCTGGTTTCATGGTGCGATCCGACGATGTGCCGCTACGTCGATCAGGTCTGGACTCGAGTGACGGCCCGCAATGGCGGCTACTGCGCGCTGACCGGCGAGCGCATCCAGAGAGGTGACCTGATCTTCAAGCCGCGCGGCCGAGGCCAACACCGTCCTTCCAATTGCAACGAGATGATCCTGGCCGCCGCGTTCGTTTCGTAAGACGAGCGCGCCTGGATACAGGGGTGTCAAGCCTGCGCGTTGCCAAGGCCGAATTCGGCCGCCAGTTGCGGGCCTTTCTGCAGCAGCGGCGCAACGGCCTCGCGGCGCGCCGCGGCCCAGACTGCAAGACGCTGCGCAACGTCGTCGCTGTTGGCGGCTAGAGCCTCGGCCAGCGACACGGCGTCGTCCGCTGCTTTGGATGTGCCTGAGGCTGTATGCGGCCGCAGTGTGCAGGCTGCGTCGCCGACCAGCGCGACCCGTCCTTCGACAAAGCTGGGACTCAGCGCGTCGAAAATGGCCTGCACGAACGGCGCCCGGGTGGCGAGCACGAGTTGCGACAAGACCGCCGGCAAGCGCTGCGCCGCCAGCCCGTAGAGCTCGGCAAGCGAGCCGGCATTGAGTCGTCCTGCGCTGATCGACGCATTGTGGTGGCGCCCAGCGGAGTCGGTCAGATGCCGCTGGAGTTCGGCGGCGCTGCCTTCGTTGCGATACCAGAGCCAGTTGAAACGGCGCTTGCCGGGCGTGAGCGAGCCATCCAGGGCAGGAATCAGAAACGCCATGAACAGCTCGCCCGGTTGCCGGTGCAGCGTCATGTTTTCGACCAGGCTCGCGATCGCTTCCGTCTCGAAGGCGGTTTCTTCGACGATGCCGCGCCATGCAATATAGCCTGCGAATGACGACTGGTAGCCGGGAAAAAGCTGGGAACGCAGGCGCGACCCGGTGCCGTCGGCCGCAATCAAAATGTCAGCCTGCTCGCTGTGGCCGTCGCCGAACTGCACGTCGACACCCTGCGCATCCTGGACGAAGCTCGTCACCTCGCGTCCGTAGTGCATGCACTGCGCGGGCAACATGCTGCACAACGAACGATAGACCGCATCCCATGAAGAAAACGGCAACATCTCGGGCTCGTCGCGTGTGACGGCGCCGTCCGCCTCGATCCAGCGGCGCCGATGTGTGGGCACGCTGATCATGTCGCGGCAAGCGTGGCCATGATTCTCGAGAAAACGCATCATGCGGCGCAACACTGCCACGCCGCCGCCTTGCCCGCGTAGGGCATGCGCGGAGCGTTCGTAGACACGCACCTCATGGCCGGTGCAATTCAGTGTAAGGGCTGTCGCGAGCCCCGAAATCGAACCGCCTGCGATTGCTATCTTCATGTGGGCCGCACACTGCCAGTCATACGGTTAGACCTCGATTTGCCTTCGCAAACTGTCGCCGCCAAGCGGCATCTGACGCACACGCTTGCCTGTCGCGTCGAACAGGGCATTGGCGAGTGCCCCGGCCGTAGGCCCCATCGAGGCCTCGGCGCTCCCCAGAAAACGCGCGCCGGGGCGGTCGATCAGATGCACCTTGACACTGTCTGGAACCGCGGAGAAGCGCATGATCGGATAACTGCTCCAGTCAAAGCTTCGGATCTGCTTCGTATCGTATTGCAGTTCTTCGTACAGGGTCCAGCTCGACGATTGAATAATGCCGCCTTCAATCTGGTTGCGCACGCCATCCGGATTGACGATCTGCCCGCAGTCGACTGCGGCCACCACATGCTCGACGCGCACCTGGCCGGTTTCCCGCTCAACGGAAAGTTCAAGCGCAATCGCCACATAAGCCATCAGGTTCTTGTACTGCGCAAACGCAAAGCCAATCCCGTGGTTGGGCTGACGCGGTGGCCGGGGCCAGCCGAATTCCTTCGCGGCGAGGCGGATTACATCCTGCGCGCGTGAATCCTGCAGGTGCTTGAGGCGAAACTCGACGGGGTCCATATGCGCTGCGAACGCCAGTTCATCCATGAAGCTTTCGATGGCGAACACGTTGGTGTGCGCGCCGAGTGAGCGCATGGCCGACGTGTTGAGCGGCATTGTCGGCGAGAAATTGTTCATCACATGGGCGTTCGGCAGGACGTACAAGGGAATCGCATTGCGGTCGCCGCCGCCTTCGGGCTGCAGCATCGGCGTCGACGGTGCAGAGACGAAGGGCTTGGCCAGCTGTCGTGCGGGAACGAGACGCCCGGCGTTGACGATCCGCTCGTTGTGCGAACTGCTCCAGAGCGCGTAGTCCCAGTTGACGATGTTGCCCTGCGCGTCGAGCGATGCGCTCACCTCGGTCACCATCGCAGGCGTGAAGTGATCCCACGTGTTCTCCTGATCGCGCATCCATTGCACGCGCACCGGCTGGGCGGGGAGCGCCACTGCGATCAGCGCCGCATGTGTGGCCGCGTCGTCGGCGCCGTTATGGCCGTAGCAGCCCGAGCCTTCGGTATGGATGCAGCGGACCTTTTCCTTCGGCATCGAGAGCATTTCCGCCAGCCCGTCGCGCAACGGGTAGACGCCTTGGGAGTGGGTCCAAACGGTGAGGGCGTCGTTTTCGAAGACCGCCACCGAGCACGACGGACCAATCGAACCATGCAGCAGGTAGCGCTTGATGTAGGCCGCATTCAGCGTCTTCACCGCCGGTGCCGCAGCCCCGTGCGTGTTGGCGATTTCGATGTGTTGCGTGCAAAGGGGCTTGAGCTGCTGATGGACGGTAGCGGGATCGGGCAGCGCGCGTCCGGCGCTCCATTTGCTGCCAGCCGAGAGCGCTCGTTGTGCGAGTACGGCCTGCCATTCGCCCTTGGCCACGACGGCGAGCATATTGCCATTTCTGACGATCTTCACCACGCCGGGCATTTTCATGACCTCGGCCTCGTTGGTCTCGAGCAGATTGGCGTCGTAGGACGGCGGCATCACAGCACGGGCATGCACCATGTTCGGCAGGTGCATGTCCTGCACGTAGCTGGCGCCGCCCGTGAGTTTGCCCGGTATGTCCAGACGCGGGAGCGACGTGCCGATGACCTTGAACGTGCCCGGATCTTTCAGTGACGAAGTGGGCGTGGCGCTGCGATGCAGATCGACGCTTTGGACGGCTTCCCCGTATGTCACAGTGCGTCCATCGGGGGTGGTGATCTTCGCGTCCTGAACCTTGAGCGTTGCACTGTCGACGCCTAGACGTTGCGCCGCTGCATCCACCAGCAGGCCGCGCACCTGTGCCGCCGCATTCAGCAAGGCTGTGCCGCTGTCCGCGATGGTGTGACTGCCGGCGGTCAAGCCTTCGTCGGGGGAGAGGCCGGTGTCGGCGGTGAGAAAGTTGATCAGCGACGGCGCCATGTTCAGCTCCTCCGCCGCGACCTGCAGCAAGGCGGTGCGCACGCCGGTACCGAGTTCCACCTTGCCGGTGAACACCGTCACCTTGCCGTCAGGCGCGATCTTGATCCACGCGTCGAGCAAAGGGTTCGTCTTCAGGCTGCCGGCGAGCAGATCGTTTTGCTTGCTGACCTGCACTGCGGCGCCTTCGTCGGCGATCACTTCCTGCGCCAGCGCATTCGCGCCCGGCACCAGAGTGAAGCCGACGACCAACGCGCCCGACAGAACGAAGCGGCGGCGTCCCTCGTCGACCTGATCGTCCTGTGCGCTCATTGCGATGCTCCGGTTGCCTGAGCGGGTTCGGGCAGTCCTGCCACCTGCCGGATGGCCGCCAGAATGCGTATATGAGTGCCGCAACGGCAAAGGTTAGGCTCCATCTGCTCGCGCAACTGCACCTCAGTGGGATGCGGCGTGCGGTCGAGCAGGGCTTGGGCGCGCATGACCATACCGGCAATGCAATAGCCGCACTGTGCCGCCTGAAGCTCGATGAAGGACTTCTGCAAGGGGCTGGGATGGTCGACCGTGCCCAGGCCTTCGATGGTCCGCACAAGGCGGTTGCCGATGGCCGAGACCGGCAGCAGGCACGAAAAGACCGCCCGGTCGCCGACAATCACCGTGCACGCGCCGCATTGCCCAAGGCCGCAGCCGAACTTGGCGCCGTGCAGTTGCAGATCGTTGCGCAGGGCATACAGCAGCGGCGTCGACGGATCGATGTCGAGGGCGTGCTGCACCCCATTTACTGTGAGCTGGATCATCGCGCCTCATTCTCCTTTCTGACCTTCGATACGGTGTCGTCGACAGCGGTCCACTGAACCCGCGTCGAGTAGGTGGCGCGCAGGTAGCTCGCCAGATCGGCAAGCTGGTCGTTGCTGAAGACGTCGCCGAACGGCGGCATGTAGTTCATCCTGTCCTCACCGTGCCACGGCACGCCACCCATCATCATCTGGATCGCGTTGCGTGGCGTTTGCGCATTCACAGCCGTACTGAACGCGAGTGTGGGACGCGTGCCGATGGTCTGCATGGGCGAGCCGCTGCCGTGACAGGACGCACACGAGCCGTTAAACAGAATCGCGCCGCGCTGTGCACTGGCTGATCCGGCATCCTGAGATGTCTGCGCAGCGGTCTTCCCGATCGCAGGCGGGACCGGATTCTGAATCGACAGGATGTAAGCCGCGATGGCCTCGACGTCTTCTTGCGGCACGGTGGCCAGGTCGCGCGTGACGGGCAGCATGGGGCCCGCAGCGGCGCCGTGCTCGCTGGCGCGGCCGGTCCGCAGATAGGTCACCAGCTGCTCTTTTGTCCAGGGCCTGACCGCATTGCCCAGCTGGTTAAGCGGCGGTGCCTCCCAGCCGTCCACCTGGCCGCCGTCGAATGCACGGCCGGACTTCTCGCCGCCGATGACGTTGAGCGGTGAATGGCACGATGCGCAGTGTCCGAGGCCGTCCACCAGCAGGTGACCGTGATTCCACTCCGCGGTTTGCGCCGCGTCCGGCGTACGCTCGCCCGGATGCAGGAACAGCACGTTCCAGAACGCGACCAGCGGCCTGAAATTCAACGGAAAGATCAGCTTGTTGTCGGGCGCTGTGGCCTTGACCGGATCGCGGCTCATCAGATACGCATACGCAGCGGCCACGTCATGGTCCGACATGCGCGTGAAGTGGATATACGGAAAGGCTGGGTAAAGTTGATGGCCGTCACGCGAGATGCCGTAGCGCACCGCGCGGGTGAACGCCTGCAGCGACCACGTACCGATGCCCGTCTCAGCGTCGGGCGTGATGTTGGTCGCATAGATGGTGCCGAACGGCGTAGCCAGCGGCAGGCCGCCGGCAAACGGCGGGCCGCGCCTCGCGGTGTGGCAGACCACGCAGTCACCGAGCGCGACGACGCGCGCGCCATCCAGTTTGAGCTGACGGTCGAATGACGATGCCGCAGGCGGCTGCACCGCAGCAATGCTGGGTTCCCACATGATGCCCACAGCGACGGCGCATGCCACAAGGACAGCGGCGATAGCCGCGAAAATTACCGGCTTGCGAGTCATCGCAGCACCTTCCACAAAGTAACCGCGTCACAACGCGTCAACACGAAGATATCGGTCAGCATTCCGTAATACTCACGGACTCAACGTGAGTTGAAATATACTCTATAATTGATCACATGATCAATTGAGTTCGAATTTTTCGAGTTTTCACCCACGGTGTCACATGCCACTCCCGCGTATTTGAATGCTATACAGGCTGCAACGAAATATCCTTGGGCGCCGCTTAATTTTCCTGAAGTCACGTGCATTTCGTGCTGCAACGCATGGCGCGAGAGACCTGGAACACGATCGCGGACGCCGACGCCAAGGCGATCATGCTGGATGCACTGCGCCGGGTGCAGGACGCACTGAACGACATCGCGACGCAACTGCAGCGCATCTCGGGATGGCAGCCGGCCGAAGCCGCAGGTCCCGGCGTGGTCAACGCGGCCCATAGCGTGGCTGCAATCACTCAGTGATATTCAAAAGTCGCCTAGTTCCAGTCCTCCCGGGGCCGCCTTTTCGTTCGCATAGGTCGGGTAGTCTGTGTATCCCGCAGCGTCGCCCCCGTACCACCCAAAGCTGTTGGCGGTCGTTAGCGGCTGCTGATGCCCGATGCGTGCGACGAGGTCCGGATTCGCGATGAAGAGCCGAGCGTACGCGACTAACTGTGCCGTTCCGTCAGCAATCAAGGTGTCCCCTTGCTCCAGGCTCAGGCCTCCATTGACCATCAATGTTCCATCAAAGGAGCCCCTGATAATTTCGATAATTTCCGGCAAATCCGGCTTTCCGATCCAGCCATTGGTGTCTGCTGCGTGGACGTAGGCAACGCCCATTTCCTGGAGCATCTGTGACACGTAACGGCAGGTCGCGCCAGGGTCGGGGTCCCGGACATTGTTGTACAACGCGAAGGGTGAAATGCGCACACCGACTCTGCTAAGCGGCATGACATCGCCAATCTGTTCGAGAATCTCGCGGAGAAGGCGTGCGCGATTTTCGACGGAACCGCCGTATTGGTCATTGCGCGTGTTAATAGTCGAAGAGAGAAACTGATGCAGGAGGTATCCGTTGGCGGCGTGGACTTCGACGCCATCAAAGCCTGCCGCGTGAGCGCGCTTGGCCGCCGCCCCATAGCAGCTTACGACTTCGGTGACCTCGGCCGTGCTCATCGCCCGCGAGGGAGTGGCGTGGATCTTGGTGTAGTGCCCGTTTTGCAACTGCGCCCATACCTGTAGTTGCTCGAGATCGTCATTGATTCCCGAGGGTGACAATGGAGCTTGCCCGTCGAGCAGCGCGAAAGAGCTAATGCGGCCCCCATGCCAAAGCTGCAGGAAAATCCGTCCGCTTGCTGCATGCACACGCGCAACAACAGGACGCCAGGCTTCCCTCTGTTCATCGGTATAGATCCCCGGCGCTAGCTCGAACGCGGCAGACATTTCGCTGACGTTGGTGGCCTCGGTAATGATCAGACCGGCCGAAGCCCGTTGCTCGTAGTACTGAGCCATGAGCGCATTGGGCAATCCACGAGTCTTTGCTCGACAACGTGTCATAGGCGCCATAACAACCCGGTTTTTGACGGACAAGCCGGATGGTAGTTGATGAGGCGTGAGAAGGGCGGACATGCTTTCTCCTGCAGGCGTCGAGGGTGGTGGCGTCAGAAACGTATTTGATTCTATGCAGTGCGAAGCAGCCGAACACGTTAAAAGATATGAAGGTCTGACCAGCCGGTGTAACGGGAACATCGCGCTACTCCTGCCTCCGGGCGCATGCGGAAAGGTTCAGAAAATTTAATGTTGCGTCGAGCTGTGGGGCAGCGCTGGGCAGATTGGCGGCGCGCGCCGACATCGTCCGACCCCTAATTAAGATGTTGCGGCGCGCCCAGAATCGGCCTATAACCATCCATATGGATGGTAAGAAGATGGAAATATGAAAAATCTGGCGGCACCCGACGCGACGCGTCCCAAAGGCGGTGATTCGGAAAAGATCACGATCAATCTCGGTCCCGTCGATCTCGGACAGATCGATCTGCTGGTCGAAGAGGGCTTTTATTCGAACCGGACAGACCTGATTCGCACGGCCATTCGCAACCAGCTCGCGCTGCACGCGCAGGTCGTCCAGGAAACCATTACGCGTCGTGCGCTGGTGCTCGGATTGCAGCATTTTTCCAGGCAGGATCTCGAGGCGGTGCGAGCCGCGCACGAACGTCTCAACATTCAGGTGCTGGGGCTGGCGAGCATTGCCTCGGACGTTTCGGCAGAACTCGCGCTCCAGACCATCGGGAGCGTGGAGGTGCTGGGAGCGTTTCATGCTTCGCCAGCCGTGAAGAGGGCGCTTGCGGACAGAATCCGCTAGCCGTTCGACGACCGGCACCGTCAAACCCCGACTAACCCCGATACACTCGCTAACCGGACAAGATGATGAAATTAAATGAAGGATTCCTAAATTCGATGCACGAAGCGATGACGCTATTACGTACCCGCGGCGCTGCTGAAGCGACAGAAGTGATACAACGCGCACTGCGAGGCGAAGCCTCCGGCGCACCGAGCGAAACCGTGCCGCAGGATGAGACGGCGAGACCCGTAGTCTCACCGTTTGCGGAAGCAAGGAAGACGGCGCCTGTCGCCCGTGCGACGCGGCAAGCAGACGTCGACGTTGAAGAGCGCGGCCATTTCAGCACGCTCACGTATTCGAACGCTGCCGGTAGCCGTCAATATCGGCTCTATGTGCCTGCGGGCGCCACCGGTGAGCCACTTCCGTTGGTTGTGATGTTGCACGGTTGTACGCAGGACGCCAATGATTTCGCGAGGGGCACGCAGATGAATGCGCTTGCCGAGCGGCATCGATGCCTCGTTGCTTATCCGGTGCAGCCGCGGGAGGCCAATCCGTCGAAGTGCTGGAACTGGTTCAAGCCCAACGATCAGCATCGCGAGCGCGGCGAGCCGTCGTTGATCGCAGGCATCACGCGTGAAATCATCGCAGCTCACAACGTTGATCCTTCACGCGTTTATATCGCCGGTATGTCGGCGGGCGGCGCCATGGCGGCGATCATGATTGAGGCGTATCCGGAACTGTACGCCGCGGCCGGTGTGCACTCCGGTCTTCCCGCGGGCTGTGCGCACGATTTACCTTCGGCGCTCGCAGCCATGAAAGGCGGCAGACGCGGTGGAGCAGCAGGGCGTGCAATCCGCGATGCACGTGCGCCACGACGGCCCATGATCGTCTTTCACGGCGACGCAGACGCGACGGTGCACATCACGAATGCCACGCGCATCGTGCAGGGCTTTGATGCAAAACCGGACGTTTCCAACGACGCGCGCCGGATCAATGCGGGCCAGCGGGCCTGCAGCGTTTCGCGACTGGTCTCCAGCGATGGTGTCGAGGCGGAAATGTGGACCATTCACGGCGCACCGCACGCGTGGGCGGGTGGGAATGCCCAGGGCAGCTACACGGACCCGAGCGGTCCAGACGCGAGTGCCGAAATGCTGCGCTTCTTTTTTGATCATCCCCGTCGCGAATGATGATCTGCTCTCCGAAGGATCGCGCGACGGCGGCTTTATCGACCACGGCGGTCCGGGCACGCTGATCAGCCAGGCCAGAACATGCCGATTGCCGCCAATCCCATCGCCGCCGTAGCGATCCAGCCGAAGATGCGCAGCAGACCAACTACGGCAAACTCGCCCATGACCCGCCGGTTGCCCGACATCAGCATGACAAGCGCCATGATCGGCACGGCGGCGAGACCGTTGATAACAGCGCTCCAGTAGAGCGCTTTGATCGGATCGAAGTGTGTGAAGGTCAACGCGACGCCGCCGAGAATCGATACTGCAATTACGGCGTAAAACTGCTTTGCGAGGTTGACCTGGAGCGCCAGACTATTGCGCCACTTCATCGTTCCGGCCGCAGCGTATGCAGCGGAGCCAGCCAGCACAGGCAGCGCGAGCATACCGGTGCCGATAATGCCAAGGCTGAACAGCGCGAATGCAAGGTTCCCCGCGATGGGCTTGAGCGCGCTGGCGGCATCGGCCGTTGTGTTCACCTCGATGTGGTGAGCATGCAGCGTTGCCGCCGCCGACAAAATGATAAAGAACGCGATACCGTTGGACAGACCCATGCCGACCCATGTGTCCAGATTGATGCGCTTGAGTTGGGCGGTGGCCTGTATCGGCGCACGTAGCAGTGGCTGCTGCACCGGACTTGAGCGGATCTCCTCGACTTCCTGCGATGCCTGCCAGAAAAAAAGATAGGGGCTGATTGTCGTCCCCAGTACCGCGACCACGGTTGTCAGATAGGGAGCCGAAAAAACGATGGGAGGTTTGACGATGCTCAAACCCACCGCCTTCCAGTCGACGGGAATCACGAAGGCAATCGCAACGTACGCAAATAGCGTCAGCGTGAGCCATTTCAGATAGCGTGCATAGCGCTCGTACGGCATGAACATCTGCAGCAGAAGAGAAAATACGCCCAGCAGCACGACATAGAGTTGCACCGGGCCGCCAAGCACCAGCTTCGCGGCTGCGCCCATGGCCGCGATATCGGCGGCGATATTGATGGTGTTTGCGATGAACAGCAGCAGCACTGCGAAGTAAAGCACGGCAGGCGAGTAGTGACGCCGCAGATTGGTAGCGAGTCCTTTTCCGGTAACTCGTCCCATCCTTGCGCTGACCAGTTGAATGGCGACCATCAGCGGGTACGTGAGCAGCATGGTCCACAAGAGCCCGAAGCCGAACTGCGCGCCGGCCTGCGAATAGGTTGCGATGCCGCTCGGATCGTCGTCGGCGGCTCCCGTTATCAGGCCCGGGCCCAGGCGTCTCATCCAGGAGCGTTCCGCTTTGTCTTCGACAACGAGCTCCGGCTCTAGCTGGTCCTGCAGATTTTCGGTTGTCATTTTCATGCTCCCGGTGGTCGGCTCGACGCAGTCTCTTCGCAGTCTCTTTGGGACGCATACGCAAGGAGCGTTCCTGACCGCTTTGCTCGTTTGTGCCCCCCAGATGCCCTGACGGCCCGCGAGCATGATCGCCGGTATGGCGCTACACTCGTGACCCTTTGTCAAGGAGAGCACCGCATGTCGTCTGAAATCCGTGTAGTCGCAATCGTTCAAGGCAAACCGGGTACCGCTGACGCGATCGAGCAAGTGTTATTGCGTTGTGTGGCGCCGAGTCGTGCCGAGACGGGCTGTCTGCTTTATACGCCGCACCGCGACCTCAACCGCGCCGATCAGTTTGTCTTTTTCGAACGATGGGCAAGCCGCGCAGCGCTCGCCCAGCACGAGCGCACCGAGCACTTTAAGCAACTGGTTCGCGAACTGACACCCCTGGTTGTCAAGCCGCTCGACGTGACGATACTCGAGGCGCTACTCGACGACTGAGCATGTTCCGTCGCCGCGGCGAGGTCATCGTTGTCGACGATGGTCACGCTCTCGTTTAACAGTCCTGGAGGCAAAACATGGGGTTCGATTTCAACGGTAAGCGCGTCGTCGTTGCGGGAGGCTCGCGCGGCATTGGCCGCAGCATCGCGCAAGGTTTCGCGCACGCAGGCGCCGCCGTGTCCGTCTGTGCACGCAATCTGCAAGGATTGAAAGCAGTCGAGGCGGAGCTAGCCGTCTATAACCATGCGGTCCATACCGCACCTTGCGATCTCGCTGACGGCGAGGCGATCACCGCTTACATCGCGGCCGCTGGCGAGGCGCTCGGCGGTATCGACATTTTGATCAACAACGCGTCCGGTTTCGGAGGCGGGGATACCGAGGCCGGTTGGGAGGCCGGCATCCAGGTCGACCTGATGGCAACGGTGCGCGCGGGTCATGCGGCATTGCCATTCCTGCGGAAGTCGGCCGACGCCGCCATCGTCAACGTGACGTCCATCGCAGCGCTGCGTCCGTCGCCACGCACCCAGTCTTACGCGGCGATCAAGGCAGCGGTCGCGCACTATACGGCTTCACATGCATTGACACTCGCGCCGGATCGGATCCGTGTCAACGCGGTAGCACCCGGCTCGATCGAATTTCCAGGTGGGTCGTGGGAACAGCGCAAGACGTCCGATCCCAAGCTTTATGAGCGGATACTGCATTCGGTTCCGTTCGGCCGGCTTGGGACGCCGGCGGAGGTCGCGAGTGCGGTGCTGTTTCTCGCCAGCTCGCACGCGGGCTGGATCACCGGCCAAACCTTGGTAGTCGATGGCGGCCAGGTGTTGACGTAAGCACCAATACGCATGCAGGGACGGGCATAGGTCCGTCCCTGCATGCAACATCCGTAAGGCGATACGAACTGTGTCTAGCTGGAATGGCACTTACTTAAGCCAGCATGGAGGAGAAGACGCGGGTAAGTACTTGAAGAGAAACGGAGGAGGCTGATCCAGGGATTGATAGGATGGTTGTTACCAGGCAAACACCCGTCTCATTCCAAGGACCGGCCCCCATGGATCGTAATGCACGAAGTCATCAGAGGCAAACACGAGGCGGCGTTCAAAGCCGGGCACGCAGGGCCCAGGCGGTTGACTACTTCAACATACTGACGAGCCCAGGGCTGTTGGACATAACGGAAGCGCATTTGCCAGAACATCGGGAACGGCTGTATCCGCCGACGGTGACACTGTCGATGTTCATGCGCCAGGCGCTGGAAGAGGACGCCTCCTGTCAGAAGGCGGTCAACGGGTGGGCCGCGCAGCGAGCTGCCGACGGGCTGCGACCCATGAGTGTGCGTACGGGAGGCTACTGCCGCGCTCGCCAGAGACTGCCGCTGACGATGGTGCGGGAGTTGACGCGCGAGACAGGACGTCAACTGCACCAGCAGGCCAGAGCGGCCTGGAAGTGGCGCGGGCGCCCGGTCAAGCTGGTTGACGGTACAGGGATCTCGATGCCCGATACGCCGTCGAACCAGGCCCGCTTCCCGCAGTCCAGTTCTCAGGCCGAAGGAGTGGGATTTCCGTTAGCCTATCTGGTTGCGGTGATCTGTCTGGCAAGCGGCGCAGTGCTGGAGGCGGCTATCGGAACGTACGCGGGCAAAGGCAGCGGGGAGCTGACGGCGTTTCGCATGCTGCAAGATACGTTTTGCAAAGGTGATGTGATCGTCGCCGATGCCTTGTACTGCCACTACTTTCTGATGGCCTCAATGATCGCCGCCGGAGTGGATGTCGTGATGGAACAGCATGGGGCGCGCCGCACCGACTTTCGGCGAGGCAAGTCGCTGGGCATGCGCGATCACATTGTGACGTGGCCCAAACCCCGGCAGCGTCCCGACTGGATGACGCGTGAGCAGTACCAGGCCTTCCCCGATGAACTGATGGTGCGCGAGTCCAGGCTGCATCACCGGGTACTGGTCACCACGATGCTTGATGCACGCAAGACCAGCAAACAGGACCTCTCGCAGTTGTACGCCAGGCGTTGGAACGTGGAACTGGATCTACGTAACATCAAGACGACGATGGGTATGGACGTACTGCATTGCCAGACTGCCCACATGAACGAGAAGGAGATCTGGGTCCATCTGCTGGCCTATAACGTGATTCGGTTGCTGATGGCTCAGGCCGCGAGCCACCATGCCACCGATCCGAGAACACTGAGTTTCAAACACACCGTGCAGTTATGGACTGAATGGCTGGCCCGAGGTCTGGCAGCAACTCACCACCAGAGTCTCCTGTTCAACCTGATCGCGCAGTCTCGTGTTGGGAACCGCCCCGGGCGCATCGAACCACGAATGCGGAAACGAAGACCGAAGTCTTACCCATGGCTCAAAGAGCCTCGTCACACCGCACGCGAGCGCGTCCGAAAATATGGGCACGCGCCACGGGCTTAAGTAAGTGCCATTCTGTCTAGCTGGACTGCGTAACCGCATAGGTGTCCTGCTCCCGCTTCATTGGCGGCACGATAATTTCGATTTTGCCCACAAGAAAGATATACGACAGGATGCCCAGTACGGCGACGATCGAGACGTACCACATTGCATAGTGGAAATTATGCGTACGCTGCAGGATGACGCCGAAAATAATAGGCGTCGTAATGCCCGAAATATTGCCGAACAGGTTCAGAAATCCGCCCATCGTCCCGATCAGATTGCGGGGAATGACATCCGTAAATACCACCCAGCCGAGATTGGCCACGTTGTTGCCGAAGAAGGCCAGCGACAGGATGCCGATCGCGATGACAGGCTGGTTTTCGAAAAAATTCACAAACACTATCATGGCCGTCAGCGTGAGGCCAAAGATCACTGGCACCTTGCGCGCGACGGTCAGGGATTTACCCCTTTTCAGCAGGCTATCGCTGAGGAAGCCGCCGGCTAGCATGCCCACCATCGCCATCAGATAGGGGATGGATGCGCCAAGTCCCGCTTTGGAGAGCGTGAGGTTCAAGCCCTTTTCGAGGTACACGATGAACCACGTCATGAAGAAGATCAACGTCGAGTTGTAGGCGAACTGTGTGACGAACAGGCCCCAGACGGTCTTGCTCTTGAGAATGTACAGAATGTCCTTTCCGTCGAATCTGGCTTCAACTGCGGACTGATCCTGAGATCCGTAGCCGCCTCCCGCCTTGATATAGTCGAGCTCGGCCTGACTGGTTTTTTTGCTGTCCTTGGGGTCGCGATACACGAGCAGCCAGTAAATCCCGAACGCGATCCCTGCACCACCTGTCGCGTAGAACACCATTTGCCAGCCGTAACGCGCCGTCAAAAAAGTCAGGACAGGTGTGAACAACGCGAGACCGATATATTGCGAGCTGATATAGGTCGCCGTCGCCCGCGCGCGTTCGTTTTTTGGAATCCAGTTCGCGAGGATCTTGGTGTTCGAGAGATAGGAGGGCGCCTCAGCGAGGCCAATCAAGGCCCGGCAGACCAGCAGCACCGCAAACGAGGCGCCGACCGTCGCGAACAGACGATGGGAAGCAAAACCCATCGCGAACGTACATGTGCTCCAGACAAGGATCGCGCTGCCGTACAGGACTCGCGATCCGATTCGATCGAGGAGATAGCCCACGGGAATCTGACTCGCGGCATAAGTCCACGTGAACATGGAAAAGAGCAGCCCGAGCTGCGTTGCCGAAAGAGCAAACTCTCCCTGTATCTTGCTGCCCGCGATCGCGAGATTGGCCCGGTCCATGTAGTTAATGGCCGTGACCACAAAGAGTAAAAAAACGACGAAATATCGGGTCTTTGTTGTTTTCATGATCTTGCTTTCAAGATGCCTTGGTGAGGCCCAATCAGACGTGTGTCACCCGACTTGAGAGTCGGCCATTCGTCGTCGCTCTCACAGTGGGAATTTGATAACGGCATTCTTCTGCTTGCTGCGGTAAATGGCCGTGAACAGCTCCACGGTCTTCCGGCCATCCACCCCGTCAATCAAGGGCCTCGTATGGTTGCCTACCGCAGTCAGAAAATCGTCGATTTGCCGCTCGTGGTAGACGTATAAGGAGTCCGCAGAACTGAATTGCTTCGCATCCTCATTTTTCCAATCGGCGAGCATGTGTTCTTCTCCTTTGATCGTCCAGATATCGTTGTACGGAGGCTCTGTGATGGTCGACACGCCCGCGATGAACATCGCGCCACCGTCGGTCTGCACGCCAACCGAGGCACCGTTGTCGCCGTGAACGTGGACCTTCCCGTATAAAGCGGGATTCTGCGCATTGCTCACCAGGATGTTGGCAATGGCGCCGCTTTTGAACTTCACGATGGCCGCTGCCGTATCTTCGACTTCAATGTAGTCGTGGTTGACGTTCTTCCATACGCCATAGAGTTCGTCGATATCGCCCAAATACCATTGCAGCAGGTCCAGCTGATGGGGCGCCTGATTGACGAGAACGCCGCCGCCTTCGCCGGCCCACGATCCCCGCCACGGATCGCTCTCGTAGTACTGCCGGTCTCGCCAGCCGAGCATGACGACGTTGCCGATGACGGGCCGGCCGATCTTGCCGGCATCGATGGCCTGCCTGACCCGCATGGCGGATGGATAAAAACGCCGCTGGCAGACGACGCCGACAGCGCGCCGGTGTTCTTCCGCGCAGGACAGGATCAGATCGCAGTCTTCAAGAGACGAAGCGAGGGGTTTTTCGATCAGCACATGGCAACCGCCTTTCAACGCGGCGACCGCGACCGAAGCGTGTTGCGGATGCGGCGTGCAGATGCAGACGACGTCGACCTGCGCGTCCTCGGCCATGGCTTCGACGTTGTCGAATGCCCGCACCCCGTACTGACGGCCAAGGGTCGTCGCCCTATCGAGAGAAGTGCTGCATACGGCGACGAACTCCGAGTTCTCGAGGCGCGCGAGCGCTCTCGCATGGAAATGACCGACCTTTCCGCAGCCGACAATGGCCGTTCTGAGTTTTTTCATGGTGGTTCCCAATTACTTTAAGAGTACTGACGGGTTCATTACCGTTTTGAAAGCCGGGTCGTTTATGAATTGTGCACGGGTATGGAAAGCATTGCACCGTACATGACACTAGCCAACGCACGTCGACACTGAAATGCTGACCGTCGGCATCACTGCAGCGTTTATTCATTTCACTTACCATGTGATCGATCGTGTCAAACGCACAAGACCGTTTGCCCGATCGTTCAATCACACACCGTCATAGCTTCACTACCGCGACGCATTCGAAGCCGACACTGTCCTGGCCATCGGCCCGGCGCCGCGCCGCTTCCTTTGTGATCGATTTAACTTAACTCACCACGCGAATCCATTACCCATGAGGTTTTCGAAGTTCTTTCTCCTTGCATGCGCCGCCTTCGCCGGAGTGTGCGGCACTGCTCTTGCTGACGACAGCACGCTTGCGCCCCGGCAGGTACCCGCGAAGACCGTGCCGGTTCCCACTGATGTCAGCCCTGAGATGCAAAAGTTGATTGCGGCGCCGCTCAATCCTGCCTGGAACGTTTTGTGGAAGACCGGCGAGGAATGGAGAGCGGCGGCGAATGTGCGCGCCGCCCAGGTCGATAAAACGATCCCGGCAATGCTCGAACGTCTGCATGTGACGATGCACGCCGAAACGATGAACGGGGTGAGGGTCTTTGTCCTGACACCTGACGACATTCCGCCTGAACACCGCGACAAGGTACTCATTCATGTTCACGGCGGCTGCTATGAACTTTATCCCGGCGAGTCGGGAACGACCGAGGGCATCATCATGGCGGGGCTTGGACACTACAAGGTCATCTCGGTCGATTACCGCATGCCGCCGGAGGCTTATTTTCCCGCGGCCCTTGACGATGTGTTGACGGTGTACAAGGACGTGCTCAAGACCACGGACTCCAAAAACGTAGCGGTGTTCGGCACCTCTGCGGGTGGTGCCCTGGTACTCGAGACGATGCTGCGCGCGAAGCAGGAGGGGTTGCGACTGCCAGGGGCGATAGCGCCAGGCACGCCGATGTCCGATGTCACGAAGACGGGCGACTCGTTCTACACGAATGAGAAGGTCGACAACGTGCTGGTGTCGCCCAATGGATTCTGTCACGCCGCGACGGTGGTGTACGCACATGGCCATGATCTCAAGGATCCGCTGCTTTCGCCGGTCTACGGAGATATGCATGACTTCCCGCCCACCATCCTTACGACTGGGACACGCGACCTGTTGCTGAGCAATACGGTGCGCGTGCACCGGAAGCTTCGGGAGGCGGGTGTCGAGGCGCAACTTGAAGTCTTCGAGGGTCTGTCGCACGCCCAATATCAGGTGGACGATCGCATACCGGAAACCAAGGAAGCCTTCGGGGAAATCACCGAATTCTTCGACAAGCATCTCGGCCATTGATGGGACATGGCGGCTGCTCAAGCCGCCATGCCTGCGCTTATGGCATCTTCGGTTCGGTACGCGCCGCGCCCCGGCGCAGGCCGAACGCATAGGAGATCACGGCCGACACGAGCAGCGTCGCACTGACGAAATACAAGCCCAGCGAGAAGTCTCCACTCATATCGCGCAGCTTGCCGATCACCATCGGGCCGATCGTGCCGCCGATCAGGCTGCCCATTGCGTTGATCAGCGCGATGCCTGCTGCGGCCGCCGAGCCCGACAGAAATTGCGTCGGCATGCTCCACAACGGCGGCTTCGCCGCATTGATGCCGAAGTTCGCGACCGACAACCCGACGATCAGGATCAGCGCGCTAGTCGCATGGCCGGCCATCAGCATCCCGACACCAGCAGCGAGACAGGCAATCGCAACGTGCAGACGGCGTTCGTTGGTGCGGTCGGAGTTGCGCGCCCACAGCACCATGCCAACCACCGCGACGAGGTTCGGAATGGCATTGACGAGGCCCAGTTCGAAGTAACCAAAGCCGAAATGGTGGATGATCATCGGCGCCCAGATGCCGACCGCGTACAGCCCGGTCGAGGTGCCTGCGTAGACGAGCGCAAGCAGGAGCACGCGCGGGTCCTTCACGGCACCCCATACGCTCGACGCGCTTTGCGCGGCCTTCGTCGCGCGCTCACGTGTCATTTCATCGGTGAGCCAGCTACGCTGCGATTCGCTCAGCCATTTCGCGTCTTCCGGACGGTCGGTCAGGACGAACCACGACGCGATGCCAAGTAGCACGGTCGGCAGCCCTTCGACGATGAACAACCACTGCCAGCCGTGCAGGTGCGCGACGCCATTTATCCCTAGCAACGCGCCCGAGATCGGCGAACCGATCATGTTCGACAGCGGAGCGGCGGTCATGAACATCGCGGTGACGAACGCACGGTGCCGGGCGGGGAACCAGTAGCTGAGATACAGAATGATGCCGGGAAAGAAGCCCGCTTCGGCGAGACCGAGTGCAAAGCGCAGCGCATAAAAGCTATACGGACCGGTGGCGAATGCGGTCGCCGCCGATAGCGCGCCCCACACGACCATTAGCAGTGCGATCCAGCGGCGCGCGCCGACGCGCTGCAGCGCCAGGTTCGACGGCATCCCAAACACGATGTAGCCGACGAAGAAGATCCCGGCGCCGACGCCGAACATCGACTGCGTGAGGCCAATGTCGTGGTTCATGGTCAACGCCGCGAAGCCGACGTTCACCCGGTTCAGGAAGCTCACGAAATACAGCACGATGATGAACGGAGCGATACGCCGCGAGATCTTGCGGATGGTGCTTGCCTCGAGCGTGCTGAGCTCGTCTGCCGCAGGGGAGGTCGATGTCATCTGTGTCTCCTTGCCGTTTCGCGCGACGTGCGAACGATCTGTTTGAAACGAACGGCTCGCCGCGACCTTGTGGCGAGCCGGACGAGCACAACTTCAGTTCATGACGCGGCGGACTCTGCCGCCATTTTTGCCTGCTGCGCCGGCAGATCGATGCGGGCCCACGGCTGCGCGGCCCAGTGGCCAGCTTCGAACGCGTCGATCGCATCAGCCTGGCGCAGCGTCATGCCGATCATGTCGAGCCCTTCGAGCAGCATCTGCTTCTGCCGCGGCGGGATCGAGAACGCATGGCGCCGGCCGCTTGGGCTCACAACAACCTCGCCGACCACGTCGATCGTGATCTGCTTGTTGCTTGCCGTTTCAACCTCGGCGACAAGCGCCTCGACTTCGTCGGGCGGCAGCGTGACGAGCAGCAAGCGGTTATTCAGCGCGTTGAAATAGAAAATTTCGCCATAGCTCGGCGCAATGACGGCGTCGATGCCGGTTTGCTGCAAACCCCATACCGCGTGTTCCCGGCTCGAGCCGCAGCCGAAATTCGAACCGCCGAGCAGGATCCGCACGCCGCGATACTCGGGACGGTTCAACACGAAGTTCTCGCGCGGGCGGCCATCGGTGTCGAAGCGCAGGTCATACAGCACGCCACGTGCGAGGCCCGATTTGTCGATGCCAAGCAGGAACTGCTTGGGCATGATCTGGTCGGTGTCGAGGTTGTTGATCGGCAGGGGCGCCGCGATTCCGGCAATCACATGCTGTTCAGACATGACTGAGTTCCTTGCGTACGTCGACGATGTGTCCCGCGATGGCGGCCGCAGCGGCCATCGCAGGGCTCATCAGATGGGTTTTGCTGCCGCGTCCCTGGCGGCCCTCGAAGTTGCGATTCGTCGTCGAGGCACAGCGCTCTCCCGGCTTGAGGACGTCGTCGTTCATCGCGAGGCACATCGAGCAGCCAGGTTGGCGCCATTCGAAACCGGCGTCGATCAACACCTGTGCGACGCCTTCGCGCTCCGCCTGGTCCCGCACGAGGCCCGAACCGGGCACCACCATCGCACGCACGCTAGCGGCGACTTTGCGGCCGTGCACGACGGCGGCTGCCGCGCGTAGATCCTCGATTCGCGCGTTGGTGCACGAGCCGATGAACACGCGGTCGATGGGCGTGCCTTCAATCGGCGCGCCGCCTGGCAACGCAATATAGTCGAGCGCCTTGCGCATCGTCGCGGCGTCGAGGCCGGCGCCAGCCGCGCTGTCGGGAATACAGCCATCTACCGGCACGGCCTGATCCGGGCTCGTTCCCCATGTGACATACGGCGCAACGATGCTCGCGTCGAAGCGGTGTTCCGCGTCGAAATGCGCATCCGCGTCCGAGCGTAGCGTGCCCCACGCGGCGCAGGCCGCATCGAGGGTTGCCGTATCGAGATCGCGGACCTTCGAGCGTACGTATTGAAGTGTGGTGCGATCGGGAGCGATCAGCGCAGCTCGCGCGCCGGCTTCGACCGTCATGTTGCACAAGGTCATACGGGCTTCGGCGGAAAGCGCGGAGATGGCCTCACCGGTGTATTCGACCGCGAAGCCGCGGGCGCCTTGCGCGCCGATCTGCGCAATGATGTGCAGCACGAGATCCTTGGAGGTCGTGCCTGGTTGCAGCACGCCGTCCACGGTGATTCGCATGTCCCGTGCAACGCGGTAGACGAGGGTTTGTGTTGCCAGCACGTGCTCGACTTCCGACGTGCCGATGCCGAAGCCTAGCGCACCGAGTGCGCCATAGGTGGTCGTGTGGCTGTCGCCGCACAGGACGACCATGCCGGGACGGATCAGCCCGAGCTCGGGCGCGACCACATGTTCGATGCCTTGTACGGGATCGTTGACGTCGAACAGGTGAATGCCTTGTTCGGTGCAGTTGCGCGTAAAGTTTGCGGCCTGCTTTGCCGCGTCGACGACCTCGATCGTGCGCGCCGCGACTGGAACAGGGCGCGTCGGGATCACGTGATCGACGATGCCCATCTGCTGGTGCGGACGACGCACGCGCAACCCTTTCTCACGCAGTCCGGCGAACGCCTGCGGGCTGGTGTATTCGTTCATGATGTGCAGATCGGCATAGAGCAGCACGTGCTGCTCGTCGATCCGGCTTACCGTATGCGACGCAACAAGGCGCTGATACAGGGTCTGTGACATTCGATCCTCATGCAGTTCAAAACAACGGTTCCGAGGCTCAGGAACAGTGGGCGATTGAAGTGTAATCTGCAAGTTGATCTATATAATGCAGATGTATTTAACCTATTCTTAAGCTAGATTTATCAATGAGCGCGGTCTCGGATCTCGAGTTTTTTGTGGGACTCGTACGGCACGGCAGCCTTTCGGCGCTCGCGCGGGAGATGGGCGTGACGCCGCCCGCAGTCAGTGCGCGGCTGGCGCAGATGGAACGGCGCCTCGGCGTGAGGCTGCTGAACCGGACCACGCGCCGCCTAAGCATGACCCACGAAGGCGAGCAGTACCTCGCAACAGGTTCGGGTCTGTTGTCGCAATTACAGGAACTCGATCGCACGATCTCCAGCAGCCGCGCGACGCCGAAGGGACTGTTGCGCGTGAATGCGACGTTCGGGTTCGGGCGGCGCTACGTGGCACATGCGATCGCGGCATTTCACCGCCGTTATCCGGACGTGGACGTTCAGCTGGAACTGACCGACCGGCCGCTGAATCTTCTCGAGACTTCGTACGACGTGTGCATCCGCTTTGGCGCTATTCCCGATTCGAACCTGATCGCGCGCCGCGTCGCGCACAACCAGCGGATCGTGTGTGCGTCGCCCATCTACCTTCGGCAGCACGGCGAACCGGCGACGCCGCGGGAACTGCAACAGCATCGCTGCATCGTGTTGCGCGAAAACGAGACCGCGTATGGCACCTGGCATTTCAGCAAGGGAAACCGTCATGAGACCGTCAAGGTGCACAGCGAACTGAGCAGTAACGACGGCGAGGTGACACTCGTGTGGGGCCTCGACGGTCAGGGCATCCTGACGCGCTCTGAATGGGATGCCAACCCGTATCTGGAATCGGGGCGTCTGAAGCGGCTGCTGCCGGACTGGACGCTGCCGTCGGCGGACATCTGTGCGGTTTATCCGCAGCGTTTGCACCTCTCCGCGAAGGTGACGGCGTTTGTCGATTTTCTCGAGCAGTTCCTTGACGAGGGGCGAGCATGGACAGCAGCGGGTCAGTGAGGTCACAACCCGGCCCGATCAAGCCTTGCGTCATATTCCATTGAACTTCTCTACAACATAGCCAATGCCGCGGACTGTCCTGATCAACTCCGCGCCAAGCTTCTTGCGCAGGTTGGAAACGTGCACTTCGATCGTGTTACTTTCAATTTCCTGTTGCCAACCATACACGCTCTCCTCAAGGCGCGATTTCGACTGAGGGACTCCCTGATGCGAAAGCAACTGTAGAAGCAATGCCCACTCGCGGGCTGTCACCGGCACCCGTATGCCACTTCGCAGGACCGTCTGTGCCGTGGGATCGACAGCAATATCGCGGTACTGGATGACCTCGACACTTCGCCCTTGTGACCTGCGCAACAGCGCGCGACAGCGGGCTACCAGTTCGGAAAGGTCGAAGGGCTTGCCGAGATAGTCATCAGCGCCTGCCTCCAGCAGCCCCACACGATCGGTTACTTCGTCTCTCGCGGTCAGCACGAGGACCGGTACATCATTGCCGGAATGCCGCAGCCACTTCAGGAGTTCCATGCCTGAAAGCTTGGGTAGTCCGAGATCGAGGATGACCAGGGCGTAGTTCGTAGTGGACAGGGCGAGATGTGCTTCCTGGCCGTCACGTGCCCAGTCAACCGTGAACACCGCCTGACGAAGTCCTGCCTCGACACCACTGCCAATCGGATAGTAGTCTTCAACCAACAGAATACGCATAAAGAGGGAACTGCCGAAATGTTGCGTTAGCCAGCTGTGGAGTTGAGCGGTCTAACCTCGGCCGCCCCCGCCATGGCCGCCTGCGCTCCCTGCGCTCATATGTCCCATCCCGGCGTGTCCCATCGCGCCGAAGCCCGGACGCCCACCGCCGAACGCTGCGCGACCGAAGCCTTCACGGCCCATACCGCCGAACTGACTGAATCCGACGCCCGGAACCGTACGCGGTCCGACGAATCCCCGCGGCTGCATCGCAGACAAATGCGTGGCCGCCGCGCCGTACATGCCGTGCATGTCGTAAGCCCCGTGAGAACCATTGAAATCTTCGTGGCTATTCAGGAAGTGATCGGTGTCGAGGCGACTGCGGTCATGCCACACATACTGGCCGCCGTTGAACCACACCGCACGATGATGCCAGTCGGGCCTCCAGTGATGCCAGCCCCATCCGTAGCCGCCGAAGTATCCCAGGTCGAATCCAACGCCGAACACAATCCCCGGCCCATCAAGGTAGAGGTCCGGATCGGGATACCAGCCAGGCCAGAGCGCCACTGGCGCGCCGTACACGAGCGACGGATCGTATTCGGGCACGTACACCATCCCCGGATCGGCTGGCAGGATGCTGATCGATCCATCATCGGTCGTTACCGTTTGCTGTTGGTTGGCTTGCAGGTTACCCGCTGTGCTGGCTCGCTGCCGCATCGTCTGGATGGCCGCCATCACCTGCTGCGGCTGGCTCCGGTAGGCATCGCCAAGCGATGATGTCCAGACCACGTTCTGATCCATGTCCTCGAGCACGGCGGGAAATCCGGTGAGCGCCTTGACGCTGGCATCCCAGACCTGCTGATCGACTTGAGCGGCGAGTTCGCCCCCCTGCAGTTCGGCATGCGACTCCATCCAGCGGTCTGCCGCGACGACTTCGGCAATATGAGTGGCTCCCGCGAGAATCTGTGCGACCAGAGCGTCCGGATACAGCGCGATGGGTGCGACAAGTTGCTGCAGTTCGGCAGGCGTGCGCTGGATGCTGGCGGACGGCGGGGGCACTGCCGGATTATTCTGATCGGCGAACGCATGGCCCGCCATCCCGAAGGCGATGGATGACAACACAACTAATGAGAAAAACCGTTTCATCAACTTCATGGCATCTGTTCCAGGCTTGCAATCCGATACACCTACTATAGGCAAGCGGGGTGTCTGGAAACTGGCCCGTTGATGACGTTTTCTTCATGTTGCGGTGAGATCCGGTTCGATGCGTTCGTGACGCGTCATCCACCGACGGCGCCCTGCGTGTTGACATGCACCGCATAGATCGATTGCGACGCCGCCATGAAAAGCCGGTTGCGGGCACGGCCGCCAAAACACAGATTGGCACAACGCTCGGGCAGTGCGATGCGGCCGATCATCTTGCCTTCCGCCGAAATGATCATGACGCCGTCCAGTTCGTCGTTTCCCATGCCCCAGCCGCACCAGAGATTGCCGTCGACGTCGGCGCGCATCCCGTCGATCGTGCCCACGCCTGCGTTGAAGAAAACCCGTCCGGTGCCGATGCTGCGGCCATCCGGCTGCATTTCGTAGACGTGGATCAAGCGTTCGGGCACGGCACGCGATTCGATGATGTACAAGAGCCGCTCGTCTGGCGAAAAGCACAGTCCGTTGGGGCCCTTCAGATCTCGCGTGACAACCGAAGTCTCGCCGGTCGCACCGTCGATCCGGTAGACGGAGTGGGGCAGTTCCTGCTCGGCCTTGTTTCCTTCGTAGTGACCGGCAATGCCCATCGGCGGGTCAGTGAACCAGATCGAACCGTCTGACTTGACCACGACGTCGTTCGGCGAGTTCAGACGTTTGCCATCATACGAATCCATCAGTACGGTGATGCTGCCGTCGTACTCGGTACGCGTGACGCGCCGGCCGTGTTCGCAGGTAATAAGGCGTCCCTGGCGATCACGGGTGTTGCCGTTGGCAAAGTTGGACGGTTTTCGAAATACGCTGACGACTCCGGTCTCTTCCTCCCACTTCAGCATCTGATTGTTGGGGATGTCGCTCCATAGCAGGTAGCGGCCATCCCCGAACCATACTGGGCCTTCGGTCCAGCGATAGCCGGTTGCAAGACGCTCGACCGCCGAGAAAGCGACACGGTATTTATCGAACGCTGGATCCAGCGAAATGACGCGCGGGTCGGGATAGCGTTCAGCCTGCTGCCACATGGGGTATGTCTCCGATTGAGGGGTGGTTTCTCGAAGGTGGATCTTTGCGGGCTGACCGCGCCCGTTGCTTGAGCACTAAGCCAGAGCCGCCTCGATTCCCGGCATCGCGAAGCCGGCTTGCGTCAGGGCTTCTTCGAGGGTGGCACGTTGCTCACTATTGAGCGCCACCAGCGGCGGCCTGACCGTTCCCCAGTCGCCGTCGTGCGAATAGATGCCGATCGCCGACTTCAGGGCGGGAATCATGGGAAAGCGTGCGAATACGGCCCGGATGTTGTCGAGCGCCTGCTGGCGAGCATCAGCATCGGCGGACTGCCAGTTCCGGTACAGGTCGACGATCGCGGCGGGGTTCACATTGCCGGTCGCCGTAATGCAACCCGCGCTGCCGGCCCGCAGCGTCGCGAGCAGGAAGGTTTCGCTACCGGCGAACACATCGAAGCCTTGGGGCTGGAAACGTTCGAGCATCGCTTGCGTGTGACTCCAGTCTCCGGAACTGTCTTTCACACCGGCGATGATGCCCGGATAAGCCTTGAGCAGACGCTCGATCAGAGCAAGCCCGAGAGGTACCTGGGATACCTGAGGGATGTGATAAACGTAGATGCGCAATGCGTCCGAGCCGACTCGTTCGATGATTTCAGCGTAGCTGCGAAACAGGCCTTCGTCGCTTACGCCCTTGTAGTAGAAGGGCGGCAGCATCAGGACATGGCGGCAGCCCGAGGCCACGGCATGCCGCGTCAATTCGACCGTATCGGTCAGCGCCACGCAACCGGTACCCGGCATGAGCCGGTCGACCGGCAGCCCCGCGGTCACGAGTGTATCGAGCAGGCGCTTTTTTTCGTCAACGGACAGCGAATTTGCTTCGGAGTTCGTACCGAATACAGCGAGGCCCACGTCCTGTTCGATAAGCCAGCGACAGTGGCGCACAAAGCGTTCGTGGTCGGGCTGCAGGTTACGGGTGAATGGCGTGACGACAGGCGAATAGACGCCGCGGGGCCGGTTGACTGCATTCATCGGAAGGTCCTCCTGAACAGGTCGGGCGCGCGTTGTCAGACCGCGCGTTGTTGAGGCTGCGGGCGCAATTCGAGCGCCGCAGGGTTGACGCAAGTCGCTGAGAAGCGGCCTTCGAGTGCGTCTAGAAGATTCAGCGCGGCACGGCGGGCCATGGCTTCGCGCGTCTGAGCGGTGGCCGAACCGATGTGCGGAGCGAGTACCACGTTCGGTAGCGCGAGCAGGGGCGAACTGGATGGAAGGGGTTCGCGCTCGAATACGTCGAGACCGGCGCCCAGGATGCGGCCCTCGCGCAACGCGTCGATCAGCGCGGCTTCGTCAAGCACCTGACCGCGCCCGCCGTTGATGAGAATCGCGCTGGGCTTCATCAAGCGCAGCTCTGCGGCGCCGATCAGCTTGTTGGTGGCGTCGGAAAGCGGCACCAGCAGGCAGACGAAATCAGCTTCGGCCAACAGGTCCGGCAGCGCACGCCAGCGCGCACCGAACGCTTCTTCCGCAGCCGGATTGCGCGAGCGGTTCGAATACAGCACGTTCATTCCGAAGCCGTGCGCCGCGCGTCGCGCCACTGCGCTGCCAATGCGGCCCAGACCGACGATGCCGAGCATCTTGTGATGCACGTCGACCCCGAACTGCGCCGGCCCAGAGGAAGCCTGCCACTCGCCTCGCCGCGTCGAGGCATCCAGTTCCGCGATCCGGCGTGCCGCTGCGAGGATCAACGCGAAGACGAGGTCGGCGGTCGTCTCGGTGACTTCATCGGGGGTATTGCACAGGACGATGCCGCGGCGCGTGAGGTCGGCGACATCGAAATCGTCATATCCCGCCGAGATCGTCGACACGGCCTCAAGCGTGGGCGCGGTGTCGAGCAATTCATTGGTCAACTTCAGCTTGTTGCCTATCGCGCCGTGCGCGCCGGCCAATGCATCCATGAACGCGGCACGCTCGGTATCGGCGTCAGCGGTGGTGACGTCGAACTGGGCTTCGAGAATCTGGAGAGCGGAGGTAGGTAGCTTGCGGTAGGCGACAACGCGTTTTTTCATCGGAACATCCAGTAGAAGAGAAGCAGAAGCGGCTGCGCGCCATATTTCCCGTCTTTGAGAAAGCGCTTACTTGCGCTCTACTATATGTCTCGATAGAATCATCGTCAACATTATCGATAATCTTTCCGAGGACACGGCGATGACAGATACGTTCGATGACGGCCAGCCGCGCGGTTTGCGCCAAGGGCTGACCAACTACGGGGACGAGGGCTTTTCGCTGTTCCTGCGCAAGGCGTTTATCAAGGGCGCCGGCTACACAGACGACGCGCTCTCGCGGCCGATCGTCGCCATCGCCAATACGGGCAGCGCGTATAACCCGTGCCATGGCAATGCGCCGCAGCTCGTTGAAGCCATCAAGCGGGGCGTGATGCTGGCGGGCGGCCTGCCGGTCGAATTCCCGACCATTTCGATCGCGGAAAGCTTCTCGCATCCGACCAGCATGTATTTGCGCAACCTGATGTCCATGGACACCGAGGAGATGATCCGTGCGCAGCCGATGGACGCGGTGGTGCTGATCGGCGGCTGCGACAAGACGGTGCCGGCGCAACTGATGGGCGCCGCGTCCGCCGGCGTTCCCGCCATCCAGCTCGTGACCGGCGCGATGCTGACCGGCTCGCATCGCGGCGAGCGCGTGGGCGCGTGCACCGATTGCCGCCGTTTCTGGGCGAGCTTTCGCGGCGACCAGATCGACGCGGCCGAAATCGATGCGGTGAACAATCAACTGGTGGCGACGGTCGGCACCTGTTCCGTGATGGGCACGGCGAGCACGATGGCGTGCATCGCCGAAGCCATGGGCATCATGCTGCCGGGCGGCGCGTCGCCACCGGCGGTGAGCGCCGACCGTATCCGCATTGCCGAACGCACGGGCGCCCAGGCGGTGGCGATGATCGGTGCAAAGCTGACGCCGGCAAAAATCCTGACGCCGAAGGCAATCGAAAACGCGTTGCGCGTGTTGCTGGCAATCGGCGGCTCGACCAACGGCATCATCCATCTGACCGCGATCGCCGGGCGGCTCGGCATCAAGATCGATCTCGATGCGCTCGACCGGATGGCGCGCGAAACGCCCGTGCTGGTCGATCTGAAGCCGTCGGGGCAGCACTATATGGAGGATCTGCATCGCGCGGGCGGACTCACAACCGTGATGCGCGAAATGAAGAACCTGCTGCATCTCGACGCGCTGACGGTCACCGGTCGCACGCTCGGCGAAGAGCTCGACGCGGCACCGTCGAGCTTCCCACAGGAGGTCGTGAGACCCTTCAGCCAGCCGATCTTTCCGCAAGGCGGCATTGCCGTACTGCATGGCAATCTGGCGCCGGGCGGCGCAATCATCAAGCAGTCCGCAGCGAATCCTCAATTGATGGAGCACGAAGGCCGCGCCGTCGTGTTCGAGGACGCGGCAGACCTCGCGGGGCGCATCGACGATCCGGAGCTTGAAGTCGAGGCGCACGACGTGCTCGTCCTCAAGAAGATCGGGCCGGTCGGTGCGCCGGGCATGCCTGAGGCAGGCTATATCCCGATCCCGCGCAAGCTCGGGCGGCAGGGCGTAAAAGACATGGTGCGCATCTCCGACGGCCGCATGAGCGGGACGGCAGCCGGTACGATCGTGCTGCACGTGACGCCGGAGTCGGCGATCGGCGGCCCGCTTGCGATCGTCCGCACGGGCGACCGGATTCGCCTGAGCGTGGCGAAGCGCTCGATCGAGCTGCTGGTCAGCGACGACGAAATTGCCGCACGTCTGGCAGCATTGCCGCCGCGCGAAGCCGAGCCCGATGCGCGCGGTTATCGAAAGTTGTTCTTGACGACGATCACGCAAGCCGACGAAGGCTGCGATTTCGACTTCCTGAAGGCGACCAAAACCGTCGCCACCGTGCCAGGGAACAAGCCCTGATGCGCAGCAGGCCAGTGTGCGACGCGCGATTTGCGCTACGCTCTGCCGTTTCTGCACTTTGGTGGAGTCTTCCGGTATGAGCAGTGCTGTCACTTCGAAACGCCCTGCGGACGCGAGCGGCCCGGTGCTGCGCGACCGCAATACCGATGAAACGATGCGGCGTGTCGCGGATCAGCTCGAAGAGCAGATCGTGCTCGGCCTGTTGCATCCGCGGGAACGGCTCGTCGAAGACGATCTGTGCGAGCGCTTCAACCTGAAGCGGCACGTTGCGCGCCAGGTGCTGGCCGAGCTCGAACGTCGCGGTCTGGTGGAACGGCGCAGGCATTTTGGCGCGCTGGTGAAGTCGTTCACCCTGCGCGAAGTCACCGAGTTGTACGCCTTGCGGGAATTGCTGGAGACCGATGCGGCGAGCCGGATCGCCTTTCCCGTCGACGCCGTCAAGCTGGCCGAGCTCGAAGGGATCCAGGCCCAGCATGACGATGCCGCACGCGCCAGCGACCTGCGCCGCGTGTTCCGCCTGAACATGGCGTTTCATCGAACGTTTTTCGTATTGTCAGGCAGCCAGGTGCTGGTCGATGCGATCCACGAGTACGAACGGCGCACGCACGCGATCCGTTCCGTCTCGATCGTATTTCCGCAGTACCTGGAGAAGGCCCGCGCCGAACATCATCAGATGATCGACGCTTTGCGGCGCGGCGATCGCGACAGTCTGATCGCGCTGTGCCGCGCCCATCTCGTGCCGTCGCGCGACGCATATCTCAACGCGCATCACCAGCGCTCGATCGCGGCCGCGGCGTTCGCCTCATCAGCATCGAATGGAGTCATCGAATGAAACGGGTTTTGATTACCGGCGCGGCCGGCCATATCGGCCGGACGCTGCGCGCCGGATTGCGCGGGCAGTACCAGTTGCGCCTCGCCGACATCGCGCCGCAAGCCGAAGCAGGCGAGGGCGAAGAAATCGTCACCGCTGACATTACGCGGCTCGAGGATCTGTTGCCAGTGATGCAAGGTGTCGATGTGGTCGTGCATCTCGCCGGCATTCCCGATGAGGACCGCTGGGAAAAGATCCGCGACATGAACATCGAAGGTTGCTACAACGTCTTCGAAGCCGCGCGGCAGGCCGGCGTCAAACGCGTGGTGTTCGCGAGCTCGAATCACGCGGTGGGATTTCATCGGCGCGACCGGCTGATCGACAATTCCGTCGCGCCCCGGCCGGATAGCCGCTACGGCGTATCGAAGGTATTCGGCGAAGCGCTCGGACGGATGTACGCGGATAAGCATGGCATGTCGGTCGCATGCATGCGGATCGGCTCGTTCCGTCCCGACGACAAGCCGACGGCGCCGCGGCACCTCTTCACGTGGGTCAGCCATCGCGACATGGTGCAACTGACGAAGCGCTGTATCGATCACCCCGATTACCACTTCGTGGTCGTGTACGGCGTTTCGGGCAATACGCGCAACCGTTGGGACAATGCCGACGTGCGACAGCTGGGTTATGTGCCGGAGGACGACGCGGAGCGGTATGCCGCTCAGATCGCCGCCACGGGGCAGACTGAGGACGCGCGTGAGGCGCTCTTTCATGGCGGCTTTGGCTGTCTCGTGGAGTTCGACGGGAGCCCTGAACGCATCGACTAGGCTACCGCCCACGCCCGGTGGTGGCCATTCCCCAATTGGCCGCGTTATAGTACGCGGAATAGGGAGGGTGCGATGGTGCGCGCCTCGACACCGGGCAGGGTGCAAGTTGACCATAGAAACAAAGAAAAGAGCTCAGCGTCGCAAATCGAATTCGATTTCCGTGGCGGATGTTGCGCGCGCGGCAGGGGTCTCTACCGCGACGGTTTCGCGCGTGTTAAACGGCAACGCAACGGTCGCTGCCGAGCTTCAGAACCGCGTGCGCGACATCGCGCATCAACTCGGCTACACGCCGCACGCCGCGGCGCGCGCGCTGGCATCGCAGCGCTCAAAGACCATCGGCGCGGTGATCCCATCGCTGGAAAACCAGAACTTCGCGATCGGCGTGTTCGCACTGCAAAAGCGCATCGGGGAAGCCGGCTATACGTTGTTGCTCGGATGCTCGTATTACGATCAGGAAGACGAACTCAAGCAGGTGCGCGCCCTGATCGCGGACGGCATCGCCGGCTTGATGCTCGTCGGCCGTAGCCACTCGCCGGCGCTCTACGAACTGATCGAAAAGGAACAGATTCCGCTCGTCAACGGCTGGACCGTCGATCACGACCATCCGTATGTCGGTTTCGACAATGTTGCGGTCGGGCGGCGCCTCGCCGAATATCTGCTCGATCTGGGGCACACCCGCTTCGGCATGATTACGCAAATGACGCAGCACAGCGATCGTGCGGCTGATCGCATCATCGGCGTGCGCGCGGCGCTACAGTCACGCGGGCTTCAGTTACGCCACGAGCATCTGATCGAAATGCCGCACAAGATCATTGAAGGGCAGATGGCGATGAAGGCGCTGATGAACGGCCCCGAGCGTCCAACGGCCGTGATCTGCGGCACCGATCTGTTGGCAATCGGTGCGCTGGCGGAAGCACGCGACGCGGGTATCGACGTGCCGGGCGAGCTGTCGATCGCGGGCATCAACGACATTGAATTTTCCAGCTTCACTTCGCCGCCGCTCACGACCATGCGCCTCGCCGCCGATGAAATCGGCGCGCGCAGCGCTGAGTATCTGCTCGCGCGGATCGAAGGGCGGCCCGTCAGTTCACAATACATCGTGCCAACCGACCTGATCGTACGCGGTACGACGGCGCGTCCTCGCAACCGCTAGGAGCTGGTACGCGCCGGCAACGATTGCCGGCGCGCGTACCTCTCGCGCAGCACGCGCCTCCTTCAGTCGATCGCCATCCCACGCCTGACACTCATTTCCCAGGCATGACGCCATCGGGTTCGTCATCGCCTATACCCCAACGCATCACCCATTGACGTCGAGATCGGCGCGTATTGCGCCGTTCGGTCGAGCCGGCCCCTCTTCGGGTACCGGCGTGTCCGCCCTATGTGGGGCGGCGCGTTGGACGGTGTAATGAAAATGAGTAAGCGCTTTCTATTGAATTGGTGAGAGAAGTGCCATAAGATGGCTTAAATATGTGGGATCCAAGTGGTAGGGCGTGCATTGCAGTGGCTTTGAAAGAAAGCGGTTACTCGAATCGGACCTTTTTCGACGCTCGAGTGCAAAAATTTTTGGAAGGCAATGTCTGATGATTGAGACGATGAGCAAAAACGTAAGCGGGCCGGTGATCCGTCTGCATCCCGCCGACAACGTGGTCATTGCGCGCATCGACGTAGCAATCGGTACGCCGGTTCCAGCGGAAGATTTTGTTTGTCGCAGTCAGGTGAGCGCAGGCTACAAGATCGCAGCGAGGCCCATAAAAAAGGGCGAGCCGGTTCGAAAATACAACGTGGTGATCGGTTTCGCCGCCACGGATATTGCGCCGGGCACGATGGTGCATAGCCATAACGTCGAGTTCCGCGAGTTCGACCGGGACTACGCATTTGGCGCGGACTACCAACCGGTGGAGATGATTCCGGAAGCTGAGCGCGCCACGTTCCAGGGCATCGTGCGGGACAACGGCGAGGTTGCCACGCGCAACTACATCGGTGTGTTGTCGACAGTCAATTGCTCGGCCACGGTCGCACACAAGATCGCCGAATGGTTCACGCCGGAACGGCTGGCCGACTACCCGAACGTGGACGGGGTGGTCGCGTTCACCCATTCGATCGGTTGCGGCATGGAGATGAGCGGCGAGCCGATGGCGCTGCTGCGCCGAACCATGGCGGGGTACGCGCGCCATCCCAATCTTGCCGCGGCGTTGATTGTCGGGCTGGGATGCGAGCGCAATCAACTGGCCGGACTGATGGATCAGGAAGGCCTGAAGGTCGATTCGCGGCTACACACCTTCATCATGCAGGAGAACGGCGGCACCCGTCGCACGATCGAGGCCGGCGTGGCCGCGGTCAAGGCGCTGCTGCCCGACGCCAATCGTGTGAAGCGCACGACAGCTCCGGCGAGCCACCTGAAGATCGGCCTGCAATGCGGCGGCTCGGACGGCTTTTCGTCGATCACCGCCAATCCTTCGCTCGGCGCGGCGATGGACTTGCTGGTCCGTCATGGCGGCACGGCCATCCTCTCCGAAACACCCGAAATCTACGGCGTGGAACATACGCTTACGCGCCGCGCCGTCAGCCGCGAAATCGGTGAAAAGCTGGTTGAGCGGATCCGCTGGTGGAAAGACGAGTATTCGGTCGGCCGGGACGTTCAGATCAACGGCCAGGTGAGCCCCGGCAATCAGGTGGGCGGACTCGCGAACATCTTCGAAAAGTCGATTGGGTCTGCGATGAAAGGCGGCACTGGGCCGCTGATGGAAGTGTATCGATACGCCGAGCCGGTGAAGCAATCGGGCCTCGTTTTCATGGACACACCCGGCTTCGACCCGGTCTCAGCGACCGGTCAGATTGCCGGCGGCGCGAATCTGATTGCCTTCACCACAGGCCGCGGTTCGATGTTCGGCGCCAAGCCCGTGCCATCGCTGAAGCTCGCTACTAATACGCCGATGTACAACCGGCTCACCGAAGACATGGATCTGAACTGCGGTGGGATTCTGGATGGCGTTGCATCGATCCGGAGCACGGGTCAGCGAATTTTCGACGCTATTCTTGCCGCCGCGTCGGGTGAGCGCACAAAGAGCGAAATGCTAGGGCTGGGCGACCACGAATTCGTACCGTGGCAGATCGGCATCATGAGCTGAGCGCGCAGCGGCTCAGCGCATCCGAGGGCGAACGGCTATTTACACCCATAAGTAAAACCGCCGCCCCGTAGTCAGTCTGACAAAAATGTGGAGACAGCCCTTGAGTACCCAAACACCGGCGATACGAATACCCGACAGCGCGGCAAGCAACTCGATTTACACGCGAGTGGTATGGCGCTTCATGCCCTTGCTGTTCGTCTGCTATGTGGTGGCGTATCTGGATCGGGTCAACGTGGGCTTCGCCAAGCTCCAGATGCTCAGCGACCTGAACTTCAGCGAAGCGATGTACGGCTTCGGCGCCGGCATCTTTTTTGTTGGGTACTTCTTCTTCGAGGTGCCGAGCAACTTGCTGCTGCACAGGCTCGGCGCGCGACGCTGGATCGCCCGGATCATGCTCACGTGGGCGGTGCTTTCGGCCGCGACCGCATGGGTCACCACGCCTGCGATGTTCTACGTATTGCGCTTCTTTCTGGGCGTGGCCGAAGCGGGATTTTTCCCGGGGCTGGTGCTGTATCTGACCTATTGGTTTCCAGCACACCGGCGCGGCAAGATGGTCGCTTTCCTGATGGCGGGCAATCCGGTGGCGGGGATTGTCGGCGGCCCGATATCCGGTTTCATCATGCAGCGTCTGGCGGGGAACGCAGGGCTTGCCGGCTGGCAGTGGCTGTTCATTCTGGAAGCGGTCCCCGCGCTGATTTTGGCAGCCGTCATCTTCTGGTTCCTCGACGACCGGGTGAAGGACGCAAAGTGGCTGCCGGCTCAGGACCGCGACCTCATTGCAGCGGAAATCGACGCGGAAGCGCGCACCAAAAGCCACGGTTCCGTGCGTGAGGTCTTCACGTCGCTCAAGGTCTGGACTTTGTGCGCGATTCTCTTCGGTATCGTGATGGGCTCTTACGCGGTTGGCTTCTGGCAACCGACCATCATCAAGGGTTCGGGCATCACGGACGCTTTCACCATCGGGCTGCTCACGGTCGTGCCTTATCTTGCCGCCCTGATCACGATGATCGTAGTCGGCCGCCATGCTGACCGCACGCGTGAACGCCGCTGGCACGTCGTGTTGCCCCAGTGCGTGGCGGCAGCGGGTTTCGTGTTGTGCGCGTATGCGGGCAACGATACGTATATCGCGTTGCTTGGCCTGACGCTTGCCGCTTCGGGTGTGATTACCGCCTTACCCATGTTCTGGGCATTGCCCACGTCTTTTCTCGGCGGCACCGGTGCGGCCGCCGGCATTGCATTGATCAATGCGACGGGCAATCTCGCGGGCTTCGTCAGCCCTACGGTTGTCGGGTGGCTGAAGACGGTCACGCATTCACTTGATTCGAGCCTGTTCCTGATTGCGGCATCGCTGATCGTGTCTGCAGGTCTCATCTTGACGCAGCTTCCCGCCAGACTCGTCAACAATTAGACCCGCCGCATCACTCGTTCGAACTACAAAATAATAAAAAATCGACATCCTTACTTACATGGAAGAGAGACAACATGAAGATCGGAAAGTATCGCTACGTTGTCGCCTTGCTGCTGTTTATCGCGGGTGCGATCAACTATATGGACCGCGCGGCGCTGGGGGTGGTGGCACCTATCATCAACAAGCAGTTAGGTCTGTCGCCGTCGCAACTCGGCGTGGTGTTCAGCAGTTTCTTCTTCGGCTATTCCATTTTTGCATTCGTGGGCGGGCAGCTCGCCGACAAGTACGGACCACGCCGGGTTTTTTCCTGGGCGATGGGGACGTGGTCCATTCTCTGCGGGCTGACCGCAGCCGCGAGCGGATTCGGCACGCTGCTCGTTTCCCGGGCGCTGTTCGGTTTCGGCGAAGGCCCAATGAATTCGACGACCAACCGGACCATCACCAACTGGTTTCCCCGGGATGAAACAGCGACCATGGTCGGCTTTACGTTTTCGGGCCAGACGGTAGGCAGTGCGATCGCGGGGCCAGTGGTCGGACTGATTGCCATCGCTTACGGCTGGCGCACGTCGTTTGTGATCATCGCGGCGCTCGGGCTGGTGTGGATCGTCGCATGGCGCATATTCGCGACCGACAAGCCGGCGCAAAGCGCGCGGGTCGGCGCGGCCGAACGCGAAATGGTCGAAGCGAGTCGCGGCGCGGCGCACCCGGCAGAGGGCGGCGACGAAAGCACACCGTTGCGCAGCTACCTGTTTCGTCCGAGCACACTCGCGCTTGGCGTCGGCCTGTTCGCGGTGAACTACACGTTGTTCGTATTCATCTCGTGGATGCCGAGCTATTTCACCAACGCGCTGCATCTGGACATGGCACACATGAGCATCCTTAGCGCAGTGCCATGGGCATGCGGCGGGATCGGCTACTTCGGCGGAGGGCTCGTCGCCGACGCGTGTTTCAAGCGCATGAGCAACAAGCTGCTGGCGCGCAAGCTCTCGGCTACTGTGCCGCTCGCGCTATCCGGTCTCGCCTTGCTCGGTGTTAGCGTGGTCGATTCGGTGATGCCCGCAGTACTGCTGGTAGCGTTCGCCGTGCTGTTCCTGACGGCTTCGTCGCAAGCTTGCTGGTCCACCATGCACGAGCTTGTGCCAGGCAGGCATCTGGGTGGCGTAAGCGGCTTTGTTCACCTGATAAGCAATATTTCCGGCATCGTCGGTCCGTTCATGATGGGTGTCGCGGTCCAGTATTTTGGCGGCTACAGCAGCGGCTTCGTGCTCGGCGCGGCGGTCGATCTGGTCGGCGTGCTGGCCATGCTGCTGGTCATCGGCCGGCGAAGGGTAGGCGAGGCAGGGGAGACGCAGACCACCGTCGCATAGGCGGTTCGTTCCTGTCCGTTCCGTTCCGTTTGGGCGTAGGCTGTCCTGACTGGCTGGTTAGCTGAACTTCCCTGTGTGGCCGCTCACGCGCCTGCGGCCGCTTCCAGTTCCGCAAGACGTTTGCGCAGCAAACGATCCTCCTGGAAGCGGCTGGTTTCGTCGCGGATCACTGCGACGATGCCGGTGAGTTCGTTCTGCGGCGAATGCAGCAACGCAACCGTAAAGGCAATCGACAGTGCCCGCCCGTCCTTGTGCGCGGCGGGGACACGCAGCACGTCGTTGCCATAACGGGTTTCGCCCGTTGCCATGGTCTTGTGATAGCCGTCCCAATGGCGGCCGCGCAAACGTTCCGGAATGATCAGGTCCAATGAGTTTCCCAGCGCCTCGCTTTGCGTAAAGCCGAACATGCGTTCGGCCGCGGGGTTCCACAGTGTGATGCTGCCGCCGGCATCGGACATGATGACCGCGTCGCCGATGACGTTGACGAGTTGCTGAAAGTCGATGGCTGTTTGCATGGCGCTCCCCGCATGTAAAAGCGCTGATCCTTGAATCGGATACGGCGCCGGCAGGGGCGCCGTATCTGCTGGCCCGATCGTACAAACAGGCCTGCCTGGCGCCGTCAAACCGCTTTGACTTCGCGCAGGTTAAAGATATCTTGCCTGCTGTAGCCAAGGCTCGCCAGTACTTCGTCGGTGTGTTCACCGAGCAACGGCGACGCGGTGACTTCCGGCTTCATATCCGAGAACTTTATCGGACTGCCAACCGTCAGATACGAGCCGCGTTTCTTGTGCGGCACTTCGACGATTGTGCCGCTCGCGCGCAACGAGGGATCGTTGGCGAGTTCCTTCATCGTCAGCACCGGCGCGCACGGAATGTCGAACTTGCGCAAGATGTCGACCGCTTCGAACTTGGTCTTGTCGGCGAGCCAGGCTTCGATGGTGCCGAAGATCTCGAAGATATGCGGTTGACGTGCCTCGGCAGTCTTGTAGGCGGGGTCATCGATCCATTCGGGTTTGCCGAGTGCCTTGCAGATCGGCTCCCATGCATGGCCCTGGATCGTGAAGTATATGTACGCGTTCGGATCCGTTTCCCAGCCCTTGCACTTGAGCACCCAGCCCGGCTGACCCCCGCCGCCCGCGTTGCCGCCACGCGGCACGACATCGCTGAATTCGCCGTGCGGATACTGCGGATATTCCTCGAGATAGCCCACGCGCTCCAGCCGCTGCTGGTCCCGAAGCTTCACGCGGCACAGGTTCAGCACGCTGTCCTGCATCGACACGGCGACCTTCTGGCCTTTGCCGGTTTTGTCGCGCCCCAGCAGCGCGGTCAGAATGCCGATGGCGAGATGCATGCCGGTATTGCTGTCGCCGAGCGCCGCGGCGCTGATAGTCGGCGGACCGTCCCAGAAGCCGGTAGTGGATGCTGCGCCGCCTGCGCACTGCGCGACGTTTTCGTAGACCTTCAGGTCGTCGTAGTGATGGCCGTCGCTGAAGCCCTTCACCGAGGCGACGATCATCTTCGGATTGAGTTCGTTCAGGCGTTCCCACGAAAAGCCCATCCGGTCCAACGCGCCCGGGCCAAAATTTTCGACCAGCACGTCTGATTCGCGAATCAGTCTTTCGAGTACTTCTTTGCCTTCGGGCTTTTTCGTGTCCAACGTCAGCGACTTCTTGTTGCTGTTGAGCATCGTGAAGTACAGCGCGTCGGCGTCGGGGATGTCGCGCAACTGGTTGCGCGTCACGTCACCCGAACCGGGTCGTTCAACCTTGATGACGTCGGCGCCGAACCAGGCGAGCAACTGGGTGCACGCAGGGCCAGCCTGAACATGGGTGAAGTCGATGATCTTGATGCCTTCGAGAGGTTTGGTCACTTTGGTATCTCCGTAGTTAGTCTGGATCACTTTTTCATCGCCGCGCTTTGCGGATTCAGATTGGTCAGGCGGCCGCTTTCGGTGCCCGCGGCTTCATCGATGACGGCGTTGATCAAGGTCGGCTTGCCCGATGCGATTGCTTCAAGCAGCGCTCTCGTCAGTTCTTCCGGTGTGGTCGCGTGGTGGCCGACACCGCCGAATGCCTCGATCATCCTGTCGTAGCGCGCTCCCTTCACGAACACGGTCGGCGCGACGTCCTTGCCGCCGGTCGGGTTCACGTCGGTGCCGCGATACACGCCGTTGTTGTTGAAGACGATCGTCCAAACCGGCAAGTCGTAACGGCAGATGGTTTCGAGTTCCATGCCGCTGAAACCGAAGGCGCTGTCACCTTCGATCGCGACAACCGGTTTGCCGCTCGTCACCGCCGCACCGATTGCGAAGCCCATGCCGATGCCCATGATTCCCCACGTGCCCGAATCGAAGCGTTTGCGCGGCTCATACATATCGATGATGCTGCGCGCGTAGTCGAGCGTGTTCGCGCCTTCGTTAACGACGTTGATGTCCGGGCGCGTCTTCAGCACATCGCGGATCGCACGCAACGCGCTGTGGAAATTCATCGGCGACGGGTTCTTGTCGAGCGTGGCGGCCATCTTTGCAAGGTTCTTGCTCTTGCGCTCGGCGATCGCTCCGATCCATTCGGTGCTCGGCTTCGAAATTCCCGTATCGAGGCCTGCGCGCAATGCCGCCACGCACGAGCCGATATCGCCGATCACCGGCGCGGCAATCGCGACGTTGCTGTCGATTTCGGTCGGCGAAATATCAACCTGGACGAACTTTTTAGGTTCCGCGCCCCACGTTTTGCCCTTGCCATGCGAGAGCAGCCAGTTCAGACGCGCGCCGATCAGCACGACGACATCTGCTTCCTGCAGCACGAACGAGCGCGCCGCCGACGCCGATTGCTCGTGCGTATCGGGCAACAGGCCCTTGGCCATCGACATTGGCAGATACGGAATGCCGCTTTGCTCGACGAACGCGCGAATCTCCGCGTCGGCCTGCGCATACGCGGCCCCCTTGCCGAGCAGGATCAGCGGACGCTTGGCGCTCCTCAGCACATCAATCGCACGCTTGACCGATTCCGGCGCCGGCAACTGACGCGGCGCGGCATCGACCACTTTGACCAGCGACTGCTGCGCCTTCACAGCGTCCAGCGTTTGCGCGAGCAGCTTGGCCGGCAAGTCCAGATACACGCCACCCGGGCGGCCCGACACTGCAGCACGAATCGCACGCGCCACGCCGATGCCAATATCTTCCGCATGCAGCACGCGATACGCGGCCTTCGCGTACGGCTTGGCCGCATTCAATTGATCCATTTCTTCGTAATCGCCTTGCTGCAGATCGACGATTTCGCGCTCGCTCGAGCCGCTGATCAGAATCATCGGAAAGCAGTTGGTGGTCGCGTTGGCAAGCGCGGTCAGGCCGTTGAGAAAGCCCGGTGCCGACACTGTCAGGCAGATACCCGGCTTCTGCGTCATGAAACCGCTAATGGCCGCTGCGTTGCCCGCGTGCTGTTCGTGACGAAAGCCGATAAAACGCATCCCTTCCGCCTGGGCAAGGCGCGCCAGGTCCGTGATGGGGATCCCGACCAGTCCAAAGATGGTGTTGATGTCGTTCAGTTTCAGCGCATCGATGACGAGATGGAATCCGTCAGTCGTCTCGTTTGCCTGTTGTTTCAGCGTATTTTCTGTTGTGGGGCTGTCGGCTTCTGCCATGTTGTCTCTCCTTGGTCGCGGGACGTTATGGGGTTTGTCGTGAGCTGCGCGCTCGTGTTGTTGTTTATTCAGGCGAGCCGCCGGGCGACGGCTGCAGCCGCGCTTCAGCGATGACTACGCTGGCCGGCGCGCCCGAGTTCTCGATCCAGCGCTTTCTCATGGGTGCGAGGATGAACTTCGCGGACACGGCCGCCGCGATCGATACCACCGCCGCTGAGATGAACACGGTGCTCCAGCCGCCGCTCGCCGACAGCACCGATGCGATCGGCACCAGCATCGACGCGGTACCCTTCGCGGTATAGAGCGTCCCCGCATTGGCCGCGGCGTATTTGCTGCCGAACGTGTCCGCGCACGTCGCCGGGAAGATCGAGAAGATCTCGCCCCAGCACAGGAATACGGCGGCCGCGAAGAACATGAATGCGTACGGGTTGTGGCCGAACTGCATGAGTCCCAGCAGCGCGACGCCTTCGCCGAGAAAGATCATGAACATGGTGTTCTCGCGGCCAATGCGGTCCGACAGAAAACCGCACAACGGACGCGTAAAGCCGTTGCACAGATTGTCTATCGACAGCGTCATGGTGAGCAGCGGCAGGGTGATGCCCAGCAGATTCACCGGCAGCTTGGCAAAGCCGTATTCCTTCGCGATTGGCCCTAGCTGCGCGGTCGCAATGATGCCGCCGGCCGCAACGAACACGAACATCAGATACAGCACCCAGAAGAGAGGAGAACGGATCATCTCGCCGGGCGTGTAGTCGATCTTGCTTGCGACCACGCGTTTGGCTGCGATCGCGGTTGAGGGCGGCTTCGGCCGTACCAGCATGGTGGCGAGCAGCAGAATAGAAACGCCCTGGAAAATGCCGAAGAACATGAACGTGTGCTCGTAGCCTGAGCGCTGGATCATGTTGGCGATTGGAATTACGGTGACGGCCGCGCCGGCGCCGAAACCTGCCGCGGTCAAACCGGCCGCGAGACCGCGCTTGTCCGGAAACCATTTGAGTGCCGTGCCGACGCAGGTGCCGTACACGCAACCCGCACCGATGCCCGCGATCACTGCTGCGACGTAAAGCTCAGCGAGACTGCTCGCATGCGCGTCGATGATCCAGCCGAGCGCCGCACACAGGGAACCGCCGATCACAACCGGGCGCGGCCCGAACTTGTCGACGAGCCAACCCTCGACGGGCACGAGCCAGGTTTCGGTGACGATGAAGACGGTGAACGCGGTCTGGATTGCCGCGTGGCCCCAATGGTGGGCGTTGTCCATCGGTACAACGAACAGTGTCCACGCATATTGAAGATTCGCGACGAGGCCCATGCACACGATGCCGATCGCCAGTTGCATCCAGCGGTGATGCCAGAATGCCGTGCTGTTTCGCCCGGGTACGTTGGAATGTCCCATGTCTTTCGTCTCCTCTATATTCCGTCGCGCTCGAACGGCGCGTTGGACCTACGTGATCGAATCGCTTCATAGCCCGTTTGCCGGGGGGCAATGAAGCGCCAATGGTCGGCCAGACGAAATTGCACTAACGAAAACCCTTGCTCGTCGATCGCACGGCAACTGGGTGAAAGGTGTTTGTCGTAGAGCGCGTCAGAGGGATGCTGCGCGAGAACAGCAATAAGTGAAAGTTAAAACATTTTATGGTTTGTATTAGGCATACCTAATGGATAGGTTTGCCGCTTCTGGCTGTGGCGCTGTGAGAAGGGCAGCGCGGCTGTCCAGGCACCAGGTTTCGTTGCTTTTTGTCAGCGAGGAACGGATGTATAAGTAAAGAGCTATCGTTTATCGAAATAACTTTAACTATTGTTTATTCATGCGCCGACCTATTCTGGGTCATGCCACTTTCCTCAAGGAGACGACCATGAGCCCGTACCAGTTGGATGTTTGCGACAGCGCGCATGATGCGGAAGTCGAGGCGCAACTGTGCGCCTATAACAGCACATTCGATGAACTCGGCCTGCGCTTCCGTTGGGATGCGAGCACGCTGGCGTTAGTAGCCAGGATCGACGGTGAGGAGGCGCAGATTGCCGCGTATATCGAAGCGCACCATCCGCACTTGCTGAAAGCGTATAGCGCCGGGTTTTTGAGCCAGGCCATTCTCGAGAAGAAAAACGCTCGCTATTCAGCGCGCGTCTCGATGCACGTCGAGAGCGCGCCGCGTCTGAACCACGTGGAACGTCAGCCGCAGATCAGCAGCGGGCGCGAGCGTGTGTCGTACGACGTAGAGCTGCCGGCGCTGGCTGGTGTTTAGACGCTGCTCTTGCCGCGATGCGCTCAGCCACTTAATACCGAGGCACCCTTAGCGGCGTACGCCTGCAGCAAATGATGGGCGATGGCGAACGGCTTGGGCGCCGACAGCCCGCTCGCATGCGTTCCCGCGAGCATCGCCGCGACTTCCTGGCGTGAGAACCAGCGGGCGTCTTCGAGCTCCGCCGTATCGACGACGATTTCGGTATCGCTCGCCTGTGCAAAGCAGCCGATCATCAGCGATGAAGGGAACGGCCACGGCTGCGACGCGAAATAGACCACCTGTGCGCACCTCACGCGAGCCTCCTCCATTACTTCGCGCCGCACGGCGTCTTCCGCGGTTTCCCCCGGTTCAACGAAACCAGCAAGCGCCGAATACATTCCCGGGCCGAAGTGGCGCTGACGCCCGAGCAAACACCGCTCGCCATCGATCACCAGCATGATTACGACTGGATCCACCCGCGGGAAATGACGTGCGCCGCAAACATCGCAGATGCGTTGCCAGCCGGCCGCCGCGACGCGGCTTGGAGAGCCGCAGTTTGCGCAGAAGGAGTGGCGGCGGTGCCAGTCGAGCATCGACTTCGCCTCGCCCAGTATTCCGAGCGTCCCAGACGCAACGAGGCCCTGCACCGCGATCGAGCGAAGGTCGATGCGATCGTGGACCGCGCCTCGCGACGGATCCTCTGGCGCGAGGCCAAGTGTGAAGCCGAGCGCGAAGCGTCCGCTGCCGTCGCTTTCCTCCCCGAGGAAAACGCTATGAGACGGCTGGCCGAAGGCAGCCGTTTCGCTCTCAAGGAACCACACGTCGTGCTCGCTGCCGCGCTTAAGCAAGGGGATGTCGCCGTCGAAGACGAGAAAGCGCGCGGCCGGGTCGCTGCGCAGCTGCTCGATGAAGGCGAGGTCGTCCCGCCTGTCCGAGCGGCGCTCGAGCGGGTTCAGGTTAAAGCCGATGGACGTGGAAGAGGGGATCATCACTATCACTGAAATATGGGTCGGTACGATCCGGAAGTATGGCACGGCGTCCCGCGCGGTGCTGACGGTGGCCAGCTAGGTCGCGGCTGGCGAACGCCTAGGTGCCTTGGGGCCTAAATGCTCCCGATCGTGTCGTTGTCCTCAAACCACTGCACAATGAGTGTGGGATGTTTCGGGCTCGGACATACATAAGCGCGCGGGTCCCGTAAGGAGGACAGCAATGAACTTTTCTTTCCATTCGGAAGATCTGCTTGCGAGGCTCGCGATTACCGTGCCGATCGTCCAGGCGCCGATGTCCGGTTGGGCAACGCCCAGCCTTCAACGGAAATGCGCCTTGTGTAGCTAGCGAACGCAATGAATAAAGCGACGCCGATGGCCATGCAAAGCGAGAGTGCCGTGAGGGAGGCGAATGAGACTGGGCGAATTAGGATGATTTCGCCTGCGGTCTGCGAACACTGCGCCCCCAACGCTTAGACTCGAAAGAGAGTGGATCGAAATGTCACCGTCGAAATTTTGATAGGCAGAAATTTATCGGAATTTTTTAGCCACGAGCAAGACCGCACCAAAGGCAATCATTAAAGTCATGTAGAAATGACTGCTAATCGCGGACGCGCTTCCGATTGAAAATATTCCAACAAAGAAAATAAAAATCAAAAGCGAAGTGAGATCTCTTTGGTGCGAACTTTCTTTTCCTGTTAGTATTTTTTTGAGTACAATCGCACCATAAGAAAAATGCAGGCAGATTAATAGAAAGAAAAAACCGAAATCGACTTCTCCGGTCATCACCTTGTTCCTGTAATACAAAAATCGGAATACGCGAGTATCGATGCAAATACGGTCCATATAAGTAATATCGCAATTTTTATCGCAGACATATTTTTCATACTTTATGGAGGTGATTCGCGACTCTAAATTATGGAAAAAGACGGTCGCTCAACAAGCGTCGTGGAGCGACTACCCCCGCCGACTGCATTAATCTCTTCAACGGACATTGTTTGCATTTTTTCTTCCGTAGAGTGATTAAGGAAAACACCGGATAGCATCCTAGACAAGTCAGCCAAAATATTTCAAGCCGAAAGCATTTTCCGCTGACGAATGCATGGAAAATGAAAGCAAACCGTGAAGTATATGAATTTTCTTGTCTGAAGATATCGACAACAAAATGTAAATCGAGAAAAGTGCGTCGTCAAGGAGATTTGGTTAATCACCCCAAAAGGAATGAGGTACCCCAATAGGCATAGCAAATGATGCTTATTGCATCTGTCCTGCCGGATGGAGGGGGACGGCGGTAGACCGGTTAGATAAGGCGAACGATATTGTATTTTCACGGTTGTTGCTTGCGTGCGCTTGTCGCTAGCGGCATTGCCCGCTGGCAAACTTGACGTCACGCGTAGCCGAGTCCAACCAGTCATTGACCGTGTCACGTTTTTTGTGCAATCAACTAGCGGTAGGCTTTTATCAAAAAACTCAGTTTTTCGGTCGTGACGAAAGATGAGCACTTTGTAATGTATCGATCCCCGCCCTTAATTGACGCGAGCGCAGCGTCCGCTTTGGAGAAAGATGGAGAACCGAAACGGGTCGCTTCCCGATGCATACTCTACTTCCACTGACATCTACTTCCGAATGAATCCCATGCGCGAACGTCCTTCGGCCAGGCTACTGATCACCACTCCAAAGCGGCGAGTGTTGCTGTTCCGGTTCGTGCACAGGACTGGCGTGCTAGCGGGCAAGGTTTACTGGGCAACGCCGGGCGGTGGTGTCAAGCATGGCGAGACGTTCGCAGACGCTGCGATACGAGAGCTCCGTGAAGAAACAGGCATTCGAGTGGCACGGGTATCCGCGCCGGTCGGACGGCGCGAAGTGCCCTTGCTGTTGGCAGATGGCGAGCGTGTGCTCGCGGTCGAACAGTATTTCGTCGTGAACACGGACACGGAATCCGTTTCACGTCACGGTTGGACTGCGGAAGAGATGGAAGTGATGGCGGATCACCAATGGTGGAGCCGCGAGGAGTTGTCCATCACCACCGAGACTATCTATCCGGAAGGGCTGATCGAGATGCTAGACGAGGCAGGGGTTTTCGGCGCATGAGCGGCCGCTTTAAAGCAAAAACGAGGGACCGGAATGGATCGCGTGCTGTCGATTGCCGTCAGGCAGCCACCGACCATATTCGGCGGGTCGACGTACGCCCTTGAATCGTCGACACCCACCGTTCCCAACGGACTCTGAAAAACGAACAAGATGGAAGCTACGCATTCGATAAGAACAGCTAGGCCGGAAGACTCAGCACGTATCGCGGTGCTTGGCGCACATGTTTGGGTGCATACCTATGCAGCGGCGGGCGTGTCTGAGGTCATCGCGCAATATATCCTGACGACATTTACGCCTGGAAAAATCCTGACCCTGGTGAACGATCCAGGTGCCGTTCTGTTGGTTGCCGAGGCAGAAGGAAATCTTGCCGGGTATATTGTCATGCGCTTTGGTTCGTACCATGCGGACGTTTCCATCGAGATTGAAACACTCTACATCCAGGACTCATTTTCCGGTCGTGGAATCGGATCGGCATTGCTGATCCATGCCAGAGGCATTGCAGAGGCAAAAACTGGAAATCGTGCAATCTGGCTCATCGTTAACTCTCAAAACGAAAAGGCAATCTCTTTCTATCATTCCCGTGGGATGACGCAGGAGGGGATAGCGTACTTTGAGCTTGGCGGTATCAAACACGAGAACAAGGTGATGGTCGCGAGGGGTTGACGCGCGTCTTGCAGCCGTTAAGCGCTGTTGAACATCGTCAAATATACGGCCAACGTTGACATAGCCGCGGAATTGAAGGGCGCGCAAGTTGCCACATACGCGACGGCGGTCCGACAGGACGGTGCGAGTGACGGAAAAGTCGTCGGCGTTCTGGCCGTGTTCTTCGATTGGGCGAAGCAGGCGTCGACCGTCGTGAATAGCGTCCGGTTGACCGCTGGCGAACGAGAGCGGACGCGCTGCATGATCCTTGACGCAAGTGGTCAAGTGATCGCCTCCTCCGCAACAGCGAGCCGCGAGAATATGCGCTTCGACCCGCCGCCGAATACTGCTGATATCGGAACGTACCGTACGGCCAGGGGATCGCTTGTCGGATATGCGCTGACACCCGGCTATGAGACGTATCGCGGTATGGGCCGGTTCGGAGTAATCGAGCAACAGCCGAATCAAACACCGTAACCGGGTCATCGGCATAAACAAACACGGGTTAGGTCATCTGCAACGGTAGCCCAGGTCCTGCATTCGGAATAGAGCGCAGCCAAACAGCAAACGACAGCCGCTTCTTCCTACGCCTCCCGCTTGCCGCGCCCGTACAGCAGCAGCATCGCCGCGATCACCACGCCGTAGATGATCTGGCGCCCCGCCTCCGGCATCTGCGCGACCGAGAGGATCGACTGCAGCAGCGTGATGAGGATCGCGCCGGCCACCGTGCCGAGGTACGAACCCCGGCCGCCCAGAATCGACGTGCCGCCGAGCACGACCGCCGCGATCGCCGGCAACAGGTAAGCATCGCCCATCGACTGCGCCGCTTTCGACGCATAACCCGCGAGCAGCACGCCGCCGAACGCCGCGAACGCGCTGCACACGGCGAAAGCGGCCACTGTCACGAGCCGCGTATTGATACCGGAAAGATACGCTGCGCGTTCGGTGTTGCCGATCGCGTACAGCGTGCGGCCGAAGGTCGTGCGCGACAGCAGGAACATCGTGACGCCGCCGATCAGCACCCACAGCGCGACGGCATTCGGCACGCCCGGTACGAGCCAGCCCGCAGCGAGCCATCGCATCACGTGTGGCGCGGAATCCTGCGGCGACGATCCCCCCGTGTAGACGATCATGATGCCCTGCGCGACCGCATTGGTCGCGAGCGTCGCGATCATGGACGGAATGCGCAGCAGCGCGACAAGGATGCCGTTGACGATGCCGATCAGCACGCCGCAACCGATCCCGACTGGAATCGCGAGGATGCGCCCGAGTTCGCCGTGTCCCGCGACGGCGCACGCCATCATCGCGCCGACTGTGATCGTCCACGGCAGCGACAGGTCGATGTGACCGAGCAGTATCACCATCATCAGGCCGGTCGCGATGATGCCGAGGAACGCGCCGACCTTCAGCTGCAGCAGAATGTATTCCGGCGACAGGAAGTTCCGCGAATACATCCCGCCAACGAGCAGCAGCGCGACGATGCACGCGAACGCGATAACGATCGGCCGGTCGATTTTGCGCGTGAGCCTCGACACGAACGTGGTCCAGCTGGTTGCGGAAACGTCGCTCATTGAAACCACTCCAGACGGTTGCGCACCCTGAACAGCCCGCACGCTCCGATCGCGACAGCAAGCAGCAGAATCACACCCTGGAACAGCGGCTGCCACAGCGCATCGACGTTGAACACGAACAGCAGGTCGCCGATAGAGCGGAATGCGAATGCGCCGAAGATCGCCCCGATCGCGCTGCCCTTGCCGCCGAGCAGTGACACGCCGCCGATGACCACGGCGGCGATCGAAAACAGCGCATATGAGTTAGCGCTGCCGAGACTCGCTTCTCCGGTGTCCGTGAAGAACGTCAGAAAGAGGCCGCCGATCGCGGCGAGCAGGCCGGCCAGCGTATAGCTCGCGAACTTCGCGCGCAGGATCGGCATGCCGGACAGGAAGGCCGCGGATTCGGACGAGCCGGTCGCATACGCCGCACGCCCGATCACCGAACGTTTGAAAGGAATCCAGACGATCACCACAGCTGCGAGCAGAATCAGCAGACTCGCCGGCACGACGCCGGCGACCTTGCCGGTCAGTGCGTCGGCGAGGTCCTCGTTGATCGATCCGCCAGGAACCGGGCGCAGCAGCAGCGCCAGTCCATAATAGACGGCCCCCGTCGCGATCGTCGTCACGATCGGCTGCAGACGGCCATAAATGATGATGATGCCGTTTAGCGCGCCGCACAGTGCGCCGGCCGCGAGCACGCCGGCGATGCCGAGCGCGCTGTGCAGCGCGTCGCCCGTGACGATCCACGATCCAACGCAATTCGTCAGCACGAGCGTCATGCCGATCGACAAGTCGATGCCGGCCGTCAGCACGACCAGCGCCTGGCCCATCGACACCAGCGCGAGCAGTACCGCCTTGTTCGCTGCCGTCTGAAAGACGTTCGCCGACAACGTCGACGGATAGTTGAAGAGGTAGATCGCGAACATCAGCACGAACAGGCCGAATGCGAACGTCGTCCCGCGATTTTCCGCATACCAGTAACGCAGCCCGCTCATGGCGCGACTCCAATGGAAGGCGAAACCTGGCCGACGGGCAGGTCCAGCGCACTTGCAATCAGGTTTTGCTCGGTGATCTCCGGCCCGACAAGTTCCTTCTTGATCCTGCCTTCGTAAAGCACGAGCACGCGATCGCAACAGCCGATCAGCTCGTCATAGTCGGTCGAATAAAAAACGATCGCGGCGCCTTCGTCGGCGAGGCGCCTCAGCAGCTGATATATCTCCTGCTTGGTGCCGACGTCGATGCCGCGCGTCGGATCGCTGAGGAGCAGGATTCTCGGCTGCCGGATCAGCCACTTCGCGATGACCACCTTCTGCTGGTTGCCGCCCGACAGCGAGCCCACGGCCGCGTCGACGCTGAACGACTTGATCGCGAGGAGCTCCATCATGCGGTCGACGAACGACTGCTGGCGGTCGCGATCGATCACGCCCGCGGTGGACATGCGATCGAGCGCGGCAAACGACAGGTTCTCGCGCACTGACATCGGCAGCATCAGACCTTCGGTTTTGCGGTCCTCCGGGATCAGTGCCATACCGATCTGGTTGGCGCGCGCGACCACGGGGCTCGTGATCGACACGGCCTTGCCGTCGATCTCGATCTTGCCCGTGCAGCCGCGCAAGACACCGAATAATGCGAGCAGCAGTTCGCGTTGGCCTTGCCCGTCGAGGCCGCCGAGCCCGAGAATTTCACCCGACTTTAGCGAAAAGCTGATGCCTTGAAGCGTGTCGGTCCACGCGAGATTACGACAGGCGAGAACCGGTTCGGCGGCGAGGCGGCGCCCGGGGTCGTCCGCGGGTTTGTCCGGGAATGCGTGCTGGTATTTCCGGCCGATCATCATTTCGACGACCTCATTATCGCTGCGCGTACCCGCCTCGAAGCTCATCACATGACGACCGTTGCGGTACACCGTGCATTCGTCCGCGAGCGCCTTCACCTCGTGCATCCGGTGCGAGATGAAGAGCAGGGCGAGCCCCTCGTCGCGCAGACGCTTGAGCACTTCAATGACACGCGCCACGTCGGCCGCGGTCAGCGCCGACGTGGCCTCGTCGAGGATCAGGATGCGCGGCTCGTGCGCAAGCCCCTTCGCGAGCTCGACCATCTGCTGGCGCGACAGCGGCAGGTCCCGGACTTTCGCGAGCGGATTGATGTCGCCCGCGCCCGCACGGGCGAGCGCGTCCTCGGCCTGGCGGCGCTGGGTCCGGCGGTCGATCATGCCGAAGCGTCGCGGCGGGTTCGAAGCGAAGATGTTGTCCGCCACGCTCAAATCAGGGATCAGCGACAGCTCCTGATACACGCAGACAATGCCGGCCGCGTTCGCCTCGGAGGGCGACGCGAAGGAGACCTGACGACCATCGAGGTGCATCGTTCCATCGTCCGGCTGCACGACACCGGACATCACCTTCAGCAGCGTGGACTTGCCCGCGCCGTTCTCGCCGAGGACCGCATGGATGCGGCCGCTCCGCACCGCGATATCCGCGCTATCCAGCGCGACGGCGCCGCCGTAGCTTTTCGACACGCCCGACATCTGAAAGAACGGCTGCTCCTCGTCCTGCCGCATGCTTCGTCTCCTGTCGATCGGAGTTAGCGCTTTAGCGCTTACTCCGATCCCATGCAAGTGCGGTCGATCGGAGTTAGCGCTTTAGCGCTTACTCCGATCCCATGCAAGTGCGGTCGATCGGAGTTAGCGCTTTAGCGCTTACTCCAATCCCATGCAAGATGTTGCCGTTACGTCACAGAACCAACCCGGTCACTGGTTGCCCTGGCTCTGCTTCATGATTTCCTGCGCCGAGAAATTGATGCCGCAAGTCGGAAACGAGTTGCCGACGAAGAAGTTGTCGGATTCATCCGGGAAATAGTTGACGCCAGCCTTCAGTTTCGAATCGTCGGTGACGTCGAGCGGCAGCTTGATCGCGACCGGGATCGTCTGGCCGTCCAGCGCAGCGAGCGCGGTCTTGATCGCCACGGCCACCTGCGCAGGACCGCTACCCGCCGACGTGCACTTCAGGCCTTGACTTCCATACTGCGCACAGAGCTTGCGAAAGCCGTTCTCCGTTTCGCCGCCGAACGGCACGAAAGGATGTTTCGCATCGAGCATCGCGCGCACGACACCGGTGTCGCCGCCTTGCGCCGACATGCCATCGAAATGGCCCTGCACGGCAATCGCGTCGGCCACGGCCTTTTGAGCGACGCCATCGTCCCACTTGCCGTAGACCTGGACAACGTTCCACTTCTTGCCGGTCGCGTTCAACGTGTTCTGGAAACCATTGTGCCGGTCGGTATCGACCGAGGTGCCCGCCACCCCGCGAACCTCGAGCACTTTGCCTCCGCTGGACAGATGCGACGCGAGCCAGTTGGCCCACAGCACGCCGAGCCCGTACTGATCGACGTCGACGTTGATCGCGTCTTCGCTGTCGAGCGTGTTGTCGAACGCGATCAGCACGACGCCGGCCTTCTTCGCGCGGCGGATCGCGGGTCCGAACGAGGCGGGATTCTGCGCGTCAACGATGATCGCGTCATAGCCGGCATCGATGAAGTTGTTGACGGCCGAGATCTGCGCCGGCACGTCCTCGCCGGTCGAGACGACCTTGAATTCCTTGAGCTTCGCGGCGACGGCCGGCTGCGCCGTATAGGCCTTGGCCGTCTTGATCATCTGGATACGCCAGGTGTTCGCGATATAGCCGTTCACCAGTGCGATCCGGTAGGGCCCGCTCTTCTTCGGATATTTGACGAACTTCGTGTCGCTCTTCCATGGGACCATGCACGTGGGATCGCTGGGCGGCCCGGAAACGATCGATGCCTGTGCGAAAGCCGTGCTTGCGCACAGAGCCAATGTCGCGGTCGCCGCCGCTCGAAGCACCTGGATTCCTGAAAGCATGTTGTCTCCTGTGTTGGATTGAACTTACCGATTGCCAGCGCACATGGCTCGTCGTGAATTTCCGACACGGTGTGCGTATCGCAGGGAATCTTGCGGATGTGCTGCAGCGGGACTGAATCGGCCTCGCCGAACCAACGGAATGACCTCTTCAAAGGCGTCCCCTCGAAGCGAAACGAAGGATGCGCCTACGCTCCCTATCCGACAGTACTGGCATACCAATCCGCACGCGATAGTGGTTTACCAGTGCGCCCCGGAGTACGGCCAGATCGGGCTGAAACCGGCGCCGTTTCTGCACTTGACGGTTAAAGCCTGCAGCCGACAGACTCGGCGTTACATAAAATTGGTGTACCATTTCGGCCAACTTCAGCCGCCGCCGGGCGGCTTCGACGATTTCGGGAATCCTGGATGGCCGATCTTTCGCGCACGCCAACCGGCCGGGCCGCCGATGCGGACGCGGCCGACCGTTCCTATGTCGGGCTGGCAAAACAGATCTACGATCTGATCGAGGCTGGCGACGTCGGGCCGCGTGCCCGCCTGCCTTCCGAGCGCACGCTAGCCGAGCGCTTCGGCGTGAGCCGCACGCAGGTGAGGGAAGCGATTATCGCGCTGGAAGTGCAGGGCGTGGTCGAGGTGCGTGTAGGGTCGGGCATCTATGTGGCCGAAGCACCCGAGGCGCGGTCGGTCTCGTTCGAACTGCCACGTGGGCCAGGCCCGATCGAGACGCTGCGCGCGCGGGTGGTGATCGAAAGCGGAATCGCGGCGCTCGCCGCGACTGAACGCAAGGATTCGGACCTCGACCGGCTCTTCGCTGCGTTGCGCGCGATGCGCGAAAACATGGACGACAAGGCCGTGAACGAAGCGGCTGACCGCGAGTTCCATCTGTCGATAGCGCGGGCGACGGGAAACGAAGTGCTCCGCCTCGTGGTGACCGCGATGTGGGACAACTCCCGCGCCGACCCGTTGTGGAAAAAGATTGAGGAGCACTTCCATACGCCCGCGTTGCGCGCGGCTTCACAGGAAGACCATCAGCGCATCTTTTCGGCCATCATGGCGCGCGACGCGACCGCTGCGCGCACGGCGATGCAGGCGCATCTCGCGCGCGTGATCGGCGAATTCACGAAGGCCTGGCGTTAGCCCAACTTGAGGAGCGTTGGCCCGGTTTAGGAACTCGCTTTGCCACTGCCAGAGAGGAAGGTCGTCACCATAAGCGATTCCGGCGATTCCCCACGCGTACTCACACGAGAGGTCAACGGGTTACCCCAGCAGCCGCATCAAAAATCGGTGAAGAATGCTGGCATCGGCGGTCGAACAGCGAACGTCGGATTAGTTCAGTCGAAGTATGAAAGTTCGCGTTGGGTCGTTCACGGAAATTCGGAACGGGACCGGGTTGGCCATAAACCGCCGTGCGCCCGCACTGTCGCATGGACATTTGACTGTCCGTCAGCCGACCCATTGCGAATGACAGTTATACTAAACAGCCTATGTTCCTGTGCCAGGAGACTTCGATGAGCAAGCATACCCTTGTATCGACCGCCACCACGTTGCTGTGCGTGGGTGCGCTGACGGGCTTGACCGCCACCCCGGCTCAGGCAGGCGCGCCGGTAAAATGCCATCTGACCTTCAGCATGTCCGGATGGTCGGCGATTTATCAGCATGCCGAAGGACGCGGCAAAGTAAGTTGTAGTAATGGGCAAAGGGCCGCTGTCACGATCAGCGTGCACGGCGGCGGCCTGACGGCCGGCAAGTTTCACGTCAGCGGCCATGGCGATATTACCCATGTGTACAGCATCAGGGATGTGTATGGCAGTTATGCTCAGGCCGGTGCTTCGGCCGGCGCGGGGAGTAGCGGTACTGCCCAGGTGCTGACCAAGGGAACTACGTCGATGGCGTTGAGCGGCAGCGGTGAAGGCGTGGACCTGGGTGTAGCGGTCGATGCTTTCAAGATCGAGCCGGTGCGCTGAGACACCAGAGATGCTCTGATGTATTCCCTACGCCGGGCGTCATATCAGTGGCGCCCGAGGAAGGCACTTGAAGCAGCGTGCAACGCCATCGGACTGGGTCGGGCCAGAATCGGTCATTTAGATCGGCCGCGAAAAGCTGCGCGGCCGGGGAGCTTTAGTCTGTATGTTTTAAGTGCGCGAAAGCAAATAGTAGCCAAATCCGAGCGTTGCGCGCCCCCACAGCAAGTATGAGTTATGCCAATCTTGCATCCGCTTCAAGAACTTTGCCGAGTCGGGATCATCAGGATGCGTCGCTAAGTACTGCATCATCGCATCGCAGTACCTGCCTTCGTATTCATCCCACTCATCATCACTACTGGTCGCGGTCCGCAGCAGGTTGTAGCCCAACGCGTTGGCGCGCTGGGCGTTCTGCGCGTGAGAAACGAACTCGTCGGCTGTTCCGCCAATTGCATCCAGATAGTCTTGCGAGGGTGCTTGCTTCCAATACCCGTCGGCGACTAGCAAACGGCCGTTCGGCTTCAGCCAGTCAAACGCGACACGCAGGCATTCTTCGAACGAACCGAATGCATGCGTAGATCCGCCTTCGGGCCGAGTGTGCTCCAGCAAAGGAGCGTTGATCAGGCTCAGTCGCGGGTCATTTGGAAAGTCCTGCCGAAACGCGGCTTGCGCTTCGACCAGGAAACTTTGATTGATATCGACGCCGACACCACGCGCCGGCGACATGTGAAGCACGTCTCGCAATAGCCCTGCCTTGCCACAGCCGGCATCCAGCACGATGTCATCTGCGGAAAGATCCGCGACGAGGCTGCGGAGGATTTCATGAGCTTTGTTCCGCGACAGCGGGCTCAGGTAGCCGTGGTTACTATGTGCGATCGTGGAAAAACGGAACGGGTTGTAGTTCGTGTTGGTCATGGTTCTCTTGCGAATAGGTATTGATGGTTTTTTTCAACATCGATTCACGAAGAGCTTTCATACACGAACCTCCCAAATATTGTCGTTGTGCGGCGCGGCAAGCTTACACAGATTCTCAAACGGCTGCAATTCTTCACTCTCGTGAACGTCCGCTCTGGGCGTTCGCGAATCGCCGTTCGGGGTCGTATTGGGCCGGTCGCGATGGAGGTGGCATGGCAGGTCTAATATCAGAACATCGCTGGCGACTTCCAAGGAATATATTAGACACTTCTGGCCATCACACGGTGTGGGGCGTCTGATAAACCGGCCGCGCATGCCGTCACCAAGGCGAGCCGACTGTGCCGCTCAGTCGGTCGAAGCGCCGAAGCAGCGGCCGCACGAACGCGCCAGGCCCAGTCGCAGGCGCCCGGCACTCACTGTTGCCTTACCACCGCAGTCACACCGGCAAACCCACAAGCCATCTCCAGCGTATCGATCGGTCGTCAACTGGCCGAATACCTCGCCGCCCCGCAGAGCCGGTGAGCCTGGCCGGGAGCGCCACACACGACGCTGCTCACGGCAGCCGCAATCCCGCATTCGGCCGCTCTTCACCGCCTCCAACTCCGCAGTCACGTGGCCGCCACACCGGCACCCCCAGAGCCAGACGCCGGCGCCGCGATATTGAAGCGCGACAAGGTCGCCAAAGGTGCGGCCAGAAACATCGCGACTCGGCGGAAAGGGCCATTCAGGCGGCAAAGGGGGAGGAATGCGCTTTTTCACAAGGGGTAAATGGGATTCGGCGTCTTACTTTCAAGGCGTAACTGCCGGCCTTCGATTCGCGGGGCTCAGGAAGGCGGGGGCAGAACGCCCTCATACGGTCGTCGGGTCGCCGCCTCGTTATGAGGAGCGCGTGCGCAATTCGGCACCTCCACGTGCCCGCTCCGCATGCAGTAGCTCGACAATCTTATGCGGCGCTCCTTAGCGAAGTGCAGCTGCCACCGCCTCGTCAATCTGCAGCGCAAAGCGCGTTTCAACATCGGGCACCGTGTAGCCAATTGACAGTTCCAGATACGCGTCGCCTAGCACCAACTGAACGAATGTCGCTGCCCGCAATGCAGCAGTCGTTTCGTCAAATCGCTCTCGCAGAATTTTTGCGGCGAACGCTCGCACGACCTTTGCACCATTTTCATAAAACACCTGGCCCAGTTCCGGAAGACGCTCGGCCTCAGCAACGATGGCCCGGTAAAGCCGCAGATTATCCGGCGCGATAAGGTTTTGCGCCAACGCCCATCCCAACTCGCGCAGCTCGACTTCGGGTGCTCCATCGGATTGCTCGTCCTGAGCGCTGGCAAGAAGTCCACCCACCTGAGCGCACATCGAACTCACCAGACCAACGAAGAGCGCCTCCTTCGACTTGAAGTGGCGGTAGACCGTCTGTTTGCCGACGCCAGCGGCTGCGGCGACATCGTCCATCGTTGCCAGGCCGAAACCCTGAGTTAAAAAAACGGCTTTCGCGCCGTCGAGGATGGCGGACCGCTTACGGCGTTGCAGCGGGCTCAGGTCGGGGAGAGAGGACGTGTTCATGCCCGATTAATAACAGATCGTTGAGTCGTTGACAAGACTGATCAGTCTCGTTTAGAGTTATCGAAACGAGACCAGTAAGTCTCGTTTATGTGACTTATCAGCGGTGCAGGCAATCATCGAGGAGAACGCTATGGAACTATTCATTACAGGTGGTACGGGCTTTATCGGGCAAGCGGTCGCGCGCAAGGCAATCAGCCTCGGTCACCAGGTGACGGCGTTGGTGCGCCAGGACAACTCGGCGGGCGCCAGTGCGCTGGCACGTCTCGGAGTGAAACTGCATTCCGGCGATCTGCGTGAGCCACAGTCTTTCGCTGCGACTGCCGGTGCCGCTGATGGCGTGGTGCACATGGCGTCGACCAACGATGCTTCCGCCGCCGCTGTTGATGAGGCCGCGGCAGAGGCGATGCTTTCGCGTTTGCATCCGGGCGCGGCGTTTGTCTATACGTCGGGCACCTGGGTCTACGGCAATACAGAGGGGGAGCCCGCGACTGAAGCATCGGCGCTGAACCCGACACCACTTGTCGCCTGGCGGCCCGCAGTGGAACAACGTGTGCCGGCGCTGGCAGCAAGCCGCTCGATTGCCGCAGTGATCCTCCGGCCGGCGATGGTGCATGGATATGGCGGCGGCGTTTTCGGCATGCTTGCCGGCATGGTCCGTCAGACCGGCAGTGTGAGGATCGTCGGCGATGGTCGCAACCACTGGCCTGCCGTGCACGTCGATGATCTCGCCACGGCATATCTGAGCGCGGTGGAGCGGGCGGCAAGCGGGGACGCTCGAGTCACGGGACAGATCTTCAACGTGGTCACGGAAGATGCCGTTGCCGTTGCCGAAATAGGTGCAGCGATTCGGGCCTCGGTCGGCGCCGATCGCGTCGAATTTTGGCCGCTCGACGATGCTCGCAAATCGCTTGGGCCATTTGCTGACGCACTGGCGCTCGACCAGACGGTAAGCGGCCAGCATGCCCGGCGAGTTCTTGCCTGGGAACCCCACGGCCCCGGCCTGATTGCGGACCTCTCTGTACAGAAGCACTACCAGCCAAGCAACGGAGCATGACGATGGCGTTAAGCACTGCATCTTTCGAATCGATTCTCGCGATGATCGTAGCGGTTCTGTTCGCGGTTGCTGGGGTGGTCAATCTTTCAGGACTAGGCGCGGTGAAGCGCGACTTCGCACGCTGGGGTTACCCGGCATGGTTTCGGTTGCTCTGTGGCGTTCTCGAACTGCTCAGTGCGGCACTTCTTCCTGGACAACAAACCAGAGTTTTAGGCCTAACGCTGGCCGGTGCGATCATGATTGGCGCGCTCTTCACGTTGCTACGAAATCGGGAGCCGTTCCGGCATCTCGCCCCGGCGCTGATCTTCTCGACTCTCATTGTGGCTACTGTGGCGGTCCGCGGTTGAGGCTTCCTCGCCATCATGCGAATGAGCCCGGGATGCTAACAGGCCGCGCGGGCAATCTGTGCTGCAGGTATTTGAAAGCTTTCGCCTTCGCGATAGACGCGCGCGGGCTCATCGTTCACTTGCGACTCGATCGCGCCCGAGACGACGTAACCGTAGATAAACGCCGATCTGGCGTCCACGTGCGGTGGCGAGGCCCCGCCCGGCGCATAGTCGACAACGACCGCGACGAGCGACTTGCCGGGGATGTTCTCTATCGCGTGGTTAAAATTCGGTGTAACTGTTTCCCCAGTGCCTTGCGCGATAGCCGGCGATGAGGCAATGAATGCAATGGCGGCGCAGGCTGCACCAATCAAAGATCGTGTATTCATAACGATGTAGGTCGTTCGGGTAACTAAGTTTTAGACAGGCGGATCGTGGCCAATCAGACCGGCTCGGTCTCACGCCTGGTCGTCGCGCTGTGCTGTGTGCACGACAGGTGGATGCGATGATGCGCGGCTTCGGCGAGCAGGAAAGCGATCGCAATCAGCGCGGCCGCGACGAGACTCAGGTATTGCCCGCCGATCGACTGGAGCACTGCACCGCCAAGCACGCCGGAGCAGGCGAGTCCGATGTATGCCGCGGTATTGTTGAGCGCAATCTGCAGCGCAGTTTTCCCACGATAGCCGTCGAAGAGGACCAGATTTTCATCGTCGGTGGACCGATCTGGACCTCGGCGGGTATGACAGCCACGATCGACATGGCGCTGGCCATGATCGAGAAGGATCATGGCCAGGACGTTTCACGCGCTGTGGCCCGCAAGCTTGTCGTTCACCATCGCCGCGCCGGCGGGCAATCGCAGTTCTCCACCTTGCTTGACCTCGAGCCCAAGTCCGACCGGATCCAGAAGGCGATCGACTATGCGAACGCCAATCTGCGTAATGCGCTGACCGTCGAGGAATTGGCCGACGTAGCGGGCCTGAGCCCACGTCAGTTCAGTCGCGCTTTCAGTGCTGAAACGGCGCAATCTCCCGCCAAAGCCGTCGAGCATTTGCGCGTGGAAGCCGCGAGGCTGTTGTTGGAAAAGGGGCGTTTATCTTTGGACGTGATCGCGGACGAAGTCGGCTTCTCGGATCGGGAGCGAATGAGGCGGGCGTTCCTGCGGACGATTGGGCAACCGCCTCAGGCGGTCCGGCGCTTCGGCAGGGAAACCCGTGGGCCGATCGGACACGGTCAAGAATGACCCGTACTGGCCTGCGCGCGATAAGCTTTGGCGAAGCGACGCCCGAGGGGCAGTGCACGCAGCGCCAGATGGTCGCTAATCAACTGATCTATTGAAGCATGGAGACCGATTGCGATGGACGAAATCAATCTCTCGGAAGTCTACCGAGGCTATATCGCCTGCCTGAACAAGCAGGATTGGTCAAAGCTGGGAGTATTTGTTGGCGACGACGTGAAATACAACGGCCAACGGATCGGCTTGTCCGGCTATCGTGAGATGCTCGAGAGAGACTTCCGCGAAATCCCGGACCTACGCTTCGAGATTCAGATCCTCGTTTGCGAGCCGCCGCATATTGCGAGCCGATTGCATTTTGACTGTACGCCGATCGGTACGTTTCTCGGGCTTCACGTGCAAGGAAAACGGGTCGCGTTCGCTGAGAACGTCTTCTATGAGTTTCGTAGCGACAGGATTCAGCAAGTCTGGTCGGTCATCGATAAGGCTGCGATTGAGAGACAGTTGTAGCGGGACATGGATGCGGGTTCCGGCAGTCCCGGCCGACTCCGGACAGACATCGGCCAAGAGTAGCCGCTGATGAGGCAAGCGCTAGTCGAAAAAAAGCCGACCCTCCTGCGGATAGCGCCTTTTCGGCAAGTGCTCGACCCAATCCGCTGCTCACTCCGCTAATGAACCAAGCGCGCATGTTGATGCTCCTTATATGAACTAGCACGAACCAAAGTGTTTCTGCGCTGATGAGGGTGCTGTCACGGTTGCTGCGCCGGTAGTGGCCGCTGCAGCCACCCCCCGTCCACACAAAGCAGTAAAAGCGAGACGAGCACTGCGCCGGCAGCGGCCATGAACGCACCGGGAATGCCGTAGATCTGGGCGATAGCGCCTGCTCCTGGGCCGCCGACGGCGAGCCCGACGTCGAAGCATGCGAGGTAAGCGCCGATCGCAAGCCCGCGGCTTTGTCCGGAAACCCGCTTCATCGCTTCGACACCGAACGACGGAAAAACGAGTGAATATCCAAGGCCCGTGATACACGCGCCCGCCAGTGCGATGGTTGGCCCGGACGCCAGCGAGATCGCGCCCAGCCCCACCGCTTCCGCGAGCAGCGAAAACAGCCCCGTGCGATAGCCTCCCCATCGGTCAGGCAATCCGCCAAACAATACGCGCATTGCGATATACGCGCCTCCGAACGTGGTCAGCGCAATGCCCGCGTGCGGCCAGGATTCGCTGGCGTAACGCAGCGACAGAAACGCGCCCACTGTGCCGACGCCGCACGATGCCAGCGCCAAGCCAAGCCCCGGCGCCCAGATGACGCGCAGCATCCGAACGAACGACTCGCGCCTCGCCAACGCCTCAACTGGATCGGCCTTCCAGCGGCTCAAAATGATCAATCCGCCAAGGGGCGCCAGTGCCGCGCATGCTGCGACCGCATGAAACCCCTCTGCGTGATAGATCGCCAGTCCAGCCGGTGCCCCTAGAGCGAGAGCCGCGTACATCGCAATGCCGCACCAGGCCATGGCCTGCCCCGCATAACGGGAGCCGACGCGCGCGATGCTCCAAGCCGTGAGCGCGGTAATGAACAGGCTCTCGGCCAGACCGAGCACGAGACGCGCCGCGCAGAGAAGCACGACGCTAATCATCGGATGCCCGGTGAAGGCGCTGGATACGAGATAAAGCCATCCCGTCATCGATGCACAGAACAACCCCAGCATCGCAGTCGGTTTCGGCCCTCTGGTGTCCGAAAGCCGCCCGGAAAATTGGCGCGTCAGCAACGTTGCGAGCGACTGGAGGCCGACGACGATTCCCACGGCAGCCGTACTGAAGTGCAGCACGCCCGGGACATAGAGGGAGAAGGTTGGCAATGGAAGACCCACCGCCAGAAATCCGAGGAAGATGACAACCGAAAAGGAGATGAGTTGCCAAGCCACGTTCTTTTGCTCTTCCATTGCACAAGCCCCTGAAGATTATCTGATCAGTCGTAGACGCTGGAAGACCTTTAGAGAATAGAAGGGACTTCCCCGTCCCGAGGCTGCGGCGGAAGCCGCGAGTCGGCATCGACGTGCCATGATGAAGTTTCGAACGTTCATCAACACCAGCGAGAGGGGGAGTCCATGCCTATTGTCACTATCGGAATCGATCTTGCCAAGAATGTATTAGCCATTCATGGTGTAGATGAAGCAGGTAAAGCGATGCTGATCAAGCCGCGTGTGCCGCGCGATCAGCTGGTGACATTGATCGCGCAGTTGCCAGCGTGCCTCATCGGCATGGAAGCGTGCTCCGGCGCACATCACTGGGCACGCGTGTTCCAGCAACACGGCCATACAGTCAAGCTCATGGCACCCAACCTTGTGGCGCCTTATCGCATGTCCGGCAAGCGCGGCAAGAACGACGCGGCGGATGCTGCTGCGATCTGCGAAGCGGTGACGCGTCCGAGCATGCGTTTCGTGCCGCTGAAGGACGAACATCAGCAGGCGACGCTTTGCCTGCATCGAACACGACAAGGTTTCGTGGAAGAACGGACCGCGACCTATAACCGGTTGCGAGGCCTGCTCTCGGAATTCGGCGTGGTGCTGCCACAGAGCCCGGAGAAGTTGCGCAGGCACATCACAGAACATCTGGACACGTTGCCTGGCTGGGCGAAGCACAGTATCAGCGATCTGCTTGATCATGCTGGCAATATTGAGGATCGCCTGATTGAATACGATCGCGCGATCGCCGGGATCGCGCGTGAGGATGCGCGTAGCAGGCGGCTGATGCAGCTGCGCGGCATCGGCCCAACCACGGCAAGTGCGTTGCTCGCCAGTATCGGTGCCGGGCACGACTTCAGAAACGGCCGACAGGTGGCTGCATGGATCGGACTGACGCCGGGTCAGTACAGCAGTGGCGGTAAGGCACGGCTGGGCAGCATTACGAAGGCAGGCGACGCCTATCTGCGCGGGCTGCTGGTCAACGGCGCCCGCGCCGTTATTGCCAGTCTTGGCGAGAAACAGGATCGCTTCAGCCGGTGGGTCCGAACCCTGATCGAGCGCCGGGGCTACTGGCGGGCCGCCATCGCGATCGCCGCAAAGAACGCGAGATTGGCGTGGGCCTCGCTGAAATATGGCGATGACTTCAAGCTCGAACCAGTGGCAGACTAACTTCGATCCGAGCCTGTCGATCAGCTTGCAACGAGACGCGAGCGCAGACGTCATGAGCACATAGAAACGATCACTTTGCACTGCCAGCGGTGATGTGAAGCGGGTTGGACCCGCGCGGGGCGTACCTGACTAACACGGCGGGGATATCCATTCCCGGCTAGAGAATGAGGCCTCTGCGCGCGTTTTTCATCAGGGTCCGGGCCATTGGCCCAACATGCCCGGTTGTAGAACCGCAGTCCTTCACCTTCTCACATATACCGGCGCGGCATTGCCGCATGTATCACAGCGAACTTCGATTGAGCTTGTGCTCAACGGGGAGCCCTTGTAGCGTGTTAGGCACTTTGCGTAATCGGTACGGCATGAACGAGCATGAGCATGGTAGACGGCGACCCGCCAACTCTAGATGTCAACCACGCTTACGCGTAGTCATTTCAGACATCGGTTTCGTTTCGGCGCCGCAGCGGACTGCTGAGTGCGATGCTGATGAAGGCCTTCGTGGACGACGACGCGCGATTGAGGCGCGTGGTCGTCCATCAAACCAGCACGTGGCCTCCGTCGACAATAATGACCTGGCCCGTGCTAAAACCCTGTTGCATCAAGTAAAGATACGTTTGAGCAATGTCGCTTGCCTCTCCGACCCTTCCTACGGGCAATTTTTCGGCGAATTGATCAAAAAGACCCTTGCGGTCAGCTTCACTCATCATGTTGTCCCACAAGGCCGTGCGCACGACGCCGGGCGCTACGGCATTGACACGCAGCGGCGCAAGCTCCACCGCCAAGGTGCGAGTCAGTGATTCGATCGCGCCAAGGATGCTGGACGGGATCGTCCAGGCAGGTATCGGGCGCGACGACGCCACTCCGCTCGTAAGGGTGATAGAGCCACGCGCGCGAATCAGGGAAGCCCCGTATTTAACGGCCTTGAGCGCGCCCCAGTAGCGCACTTCGAAAGCTCGCTGCGCCGCGTCGATGCTGAGATCGGCAAGGTTTTGCAGGAGCAGTGTTTCACCGGCAGTGTAGACGAGGTGGTCGAATGCGTCGACGCGCGCGAAAAATGCCCTCACTTGTGCTTCGTCGGTCAAGTCGAGCGCCTCTCCGCGCGTGCCTTGAGGCAGTCGGTCCAGCGCAGCCGCTACGCGTTCAGGGTTGCTTGATGCGATGATGACCTCGGCTCCGGCTCGCGCCGCAGCTTCGGCCACAGCAAAGCCAATTCCTGATGTACCGCCCGCTACGACGATCCGGCTTTGCCGGAGAGTGATGCTGGAAAGCTGATTGTTTCCCATGTTCGAAGTTTCCTAAGAAAGAAAGGCCACACGAGAGACGAAGGTCCGTGGTAGCCGGTAACCAGAATGCTTGCAGAGTTAGGCGTCCCATGCCGGCGCAAACGGTGGAGTGACGAAACGGTGGTTCTTCGGCAATGCCGCAATAGCGTGGCGGTCTTGATCGTCGAGTTTCACCGTGAGCGCGTCGAGATTGGATTTCTGACTTTCACGGCGTTGAGCCTTGGGAATAACGGCCACGCCGTCCTGTTCCAGAAGCCACGCAAGTGCAACCTGGGCAGCGGTCACGCCATGCTTGACGCCGATTCCCTGAAGTACGGGGTCGCTTGCAGCCCGGCCTTGTGCAAGCGGGGCATAGGCGACGAGCGGAATGTCCTTCTCGCGCAAGTAGTTCAGCATTTTCGACTGGTCCAGGAACGCGTGGTATTCAATCTGGTGGCAGGCAATGGGCGCGCCGATTTCCTCGATGGCTGTTCGCAGCATCGTCATGTTGAAATTGCACACACCGATTGAGCGAACTGTGCCGTTCTGCAGAAAGCCCTGCATTGTCTCCATGACTGCGCCGAGGTCCATGTCACGCGACGGCCAATGCACCATGTACAGGTCAACATAGTCGACACCAAGCTTTGCGAGGCTCGCGTCCAGTGCGCGACGAAGGGACTCGGGCTTGAGGTTCTCGTGCCATACCTTGGTCGTCAGATGCAGTTGCTTTCGTGCGAGGCCCGAAGCAGCAATTGCGGCGCCGACGGCTTCCTCGTTTTGATACATCTCGGCGGTGTCGATGTGTCGATAGCCGAGCTCCAGTGCACTTTCAACTACCGGTTGGCAATCCCCACCGGGCATACGGAATGTGCCAAATCCGAGGCGCGGCAGTTCGATACCCTGTGTCTTCAAAACTTCCATTGATATTCTCCCAAGCTGGTTCAGGTCCGCAGCGCAAGCCGCCGCAGCGTTCAGGGGGACAATCTCTCATTTTTTGATTGTTGAATAAAGTACGTGCCGTTCAAATCACTCGTGACTAAACTATCTGAATGAGATGAACCTCGGAGAGGGCATGACGTTTGATGGTCGGCTGTTTTCTGGCATCACCGTACTCGCCGCAGTCGCGGAGAGTGGCAGTTTCGTGCGCGCAGCAGACGCTCTCGGATTGTCGCCATCGGGCGTTAGCCGTGCTGTTTCCCGCCTCGAAAAACGGGTAGGCGTGCGGCTGCTTGACCGCACGACGCGCTCGCAGACAATGACCGACGAAGGGAGGCGTCTGTATGAATCGGTTGTTCCGCATCTGACCGGCATCGAGGAGGCGGCTTCAGCGGCGTCAGGTTCAGCGAACGTCGTGCAGGGAAAGCTTCGAGTTAACGTCGACCCGTTCTTTTCAAGGACTGTGCTGGCGTCACGATTGCCAGATTTTTTGGCTCACCATCCTGACCTTTCGCTCGAACTCATCATGCGCGACGACGTCGGCGACCTGGTGGCAGATGGATTTGACCTTGCGGTGCGCTTTGGCCCGCCACCAATGGGAACATTGGTGGCGCGAAAGCTGCTCGAGACGCGCATCGTCACGGTCGCGTCGCCGCGGTATGTGGCTGAGCACGGAAAGCCAGCCAATCCGGAGGACGTGAGGAAACATCAGCGAATCATGTTTTATAACCCAGTGACGGCAAAACCCTTCGAGTGGGAGTTCCATCGGGGTAAGAAGGTCACGGAGATACCCGCAGAGGGCCGCCTCCTCGTGTCGGATGTCGAAACCATGCTCGGTGCGTGTATCGCCGGCGCTGGTATCGCCCAGGTAATGGAGATTGGCGTCGAGCAGGTAATGCGTGACGGCTTGCTCGTGGATATCTTCCCGGACTGGTCCGACGAAAGATTTCCGCTGTACGCGCTCTTTCCGTCCCGGCGCCATCGAGCCGCGAAAGTCGAGGCGTTCATCAAATTCTGCCTCGAGTCATTGTCGGCAGCCACTCCCGTTACGCCTCGTCAGATGAGCCTCCGGGGGGAACGGCGGCAGCGTAAAAGATAAGGCGCGCGCTCCATGGCGACCATGGCAATTGATATCAAAACCGTGTACAGAGTAACTCGTAATGTCGCAAGCTTCTCGAGAGGAAAGTACCTCGTCCAACGCTGCGAGCTATTAGGCCCTCGCGCTCGATGGCGGCGAGGGCCTTCCGCACACCGCTGCGGGGGACCTTGAATTCCACCGCGAGGTCGCGCTCTGTCGGCAAACGCCCTTCGGGAAAAAAGGTGCCGGCTGAAATCCGCTGCGACAACTCCGCCGCGACAGCTTCAAAATCTTCCATGTCACACCTCGGTCGAGCTCTTTGTTCTCCGCTGGATAAAGCCATTTTATGTCAAATGTAGGATTCCTATATCATTGATATCGAATGATCAACTGTGACCGAACTTGGTCCAACTACGACCGGCTCAGTTCGACCCATTGCTGGCATTGGACATGACTATCGATCATTCGCAGGCATGCCGGTTCGTCAGCAAGAAGGCGACCGAGGTTGGATATCCGGGCTGTGGACCTGGGCGTTTCCGTACCGCAGATCGCGAATCCTATCAAGTTCTCGCGGACAGCGATTGATTACCTTCGTCCGCCGCCAATGCTGGGTGAACACACTGCCGAGATTCTGGCATCGGTCGGGTTGACGAAGGAAGGCCTGGAGCAACTGCAGGCGTCTGGAGTAGTTCACGGTTGCGACCGATATCCTGTGGATGCTGGTTAGGGCGATAGTGATCCATGGGCAGGTCCCCGTAAAGATGCGAGATAGGCAGCGGGCTTATTGATCATGTGCCAGTTGCCGCTGAACAGCGAAAAAATGCGGAAAATATCGCATCTCGCTGGTCTGGGAAGGCTTCTGACAGTATCAACCCAAATTCGTCGAAAGCCTACATAACGCTCGCCATACTGATATGCAGGAGACAATCATGCGTAAATTTGATATGGCCGGCACATCTATAATAGTAGGAGTGCTTATCTTATATCTGGCTGGAACACAGTTCCTAACGGTGCGCTTGAGAAGCAAGAATGCGGGAGACTTTATGGTCGCGGCACGGTCCATGCCGGCGATCGTGGTTGGGGTGCTCATGATGTCGGCCGCCATTGGTTTCCCGCTGTTCGGCGTGTTCCTCGCGAGGAAGCTTTACAGCTCTGGTGAGATTACGATTTCGGGAGCGATCGCCAGTAAATATGGGCGCTCCACGCAGGTGACCGTTTCGCTGATCATGATTTATGCGCTTCTGCTGGTGAACGTCGGCTACTACGTCAGCGGGGCCGCAGCTATCTCGGGCGTGTTGCACATCTCGCTTCCTGTGGCGGAGGTGATCGTCGCCATAGTGAGCACCTTCTATTGCGCAATAGGCGGCATGAAAAGTATGGCGTATGTGTCTGTCATGCATACGACAATAAAATACGTTGGCGTTTTCGTCGTTCTCGCAGTGGCGCTGAGCATGACGCATGGGGTGAAACCGATGCTCATGCAGATGCCCCATGACTATTTCACGTGGGACGGGAAGATCGGCGTGGCGACGATCGGGGCGTGGACCATTGCCAACGTGGGCGCGATATTCTCGACGCAGTACATCATTCAGGCGGTGTCTTCACTGAAGCGACCCGAAAGTGTCAGGCGCTCAGCATATATGGCGGCAATCCTTTGCGTTCCTATCGGCATCGCGCTGGGCCTGATAGGGGTTGCCGCCAGATTTCTTTTCCCGGGACTTGGCAGTCTGTATGCATTCCCGATATTTTTGGCCCACATGAGCCCGGTGCTGGCCGGGATCGTCACGACCTCCCTGGCAGCGTCCGTTTTCGTAGGAGTGAGCAGCGTGGGACTGGCGATTTCCTCCTTGATCGTGCGCGACTTCTATGTTCCCGCCAGACATACCACACCGGAGGCGGAGTTCAGAATGTCGCGGCTGCTGTCTATCCCGGTCGGCTTTGTGCCCCTGATCTTTGTCGTTTTCTTCCCGGAGGTATTGCATTTGTCATTTTTCACCCGGGCGCTACGATTGTCGATTTCGGTTGTCGCTGTGATCGCATTTTATTTGCCGTTCTTCGGCAGCAACCGCGGAGCGACGTGGGGACTATGTGCCGCAGTGGTATCAACCACGGTCTGGTACATGTTGGGGGACCCCTACGGAATCGACAATATTTACATTGCTTTGGTAGCGCCCATGGCAGTTATGCTGATTGAGCGCCTGGTTCCGAATCGGGGTCGTGTGAAACAGGAGAAGCCAGTATCAAAGAGTGCGCTTCGAGGTTAGTGCGCCCAGGACAAAGACACGGATGTGCGGGGCGCTTGCTGCCGATCGCGACGCCGCGAGGACCTGGCAGTATAGGCCACTTGCATGAGGCATAACCCGGGCCGTGCAGCGTCATTCGCCCGCACTGTCGTTCGGACATTCAGGCGTCGGTTGGACCCAGGACGTGGGCATTCAATTCGCAATGCTGAACGTTGCTTCATCGGCCATAGTCGCCGTTCTAATGGCCAGTGATCTAAACGACATGCTCGATACTTTGATGTCGATTCGACATTCGCCTGATTCAAGCCAGCTTGAGGCATTGAATCACGAATACCTGGAAAAGGTCGTGCTAGAGCGCACTCTCCGGATCCTTTCCAACTCAACCGCCAGATCCTCTCAGATGCCGTTGGGTAGTGCGTATCGAATCACCCAAGCGGCGCAAGCTTTGATTGAAAGCAGCCCCGAAGAGCCGTTGACGGTAATGACTTTGTGTCAGGATCTGGGAGTCAGCCGTGCCTCGCTTCAGCGCTGCTTCTTGCAGATTCATGGTGTCGCGCCGCTTGCATACTTGAGGATGCGACGGCTCAATTGCGCGCGGCGCGCCCTGAAAGCGGCGCGCGGCACAAACGCCACGGTGACGGCCATCGCTATGCACTGGGAGTTCTTTCATTTTGCTCGCGATTCGCGCAAGATTATTTGCGCCAATTTGGAGAACTTCCCTCCACGACACTCGGCAGGTTGGGCAGCACGAAGTCCGCGCCTGGCCGATCCCGTCTGCAAAGTTAGCGCCGACGGGATCGGTACGAGGTTCCCTGGCCGAACGTTCACAGTCTATCGTCTGCAAGTAGACTACATCCGAGTGTCCGCGTGGGTGTAGTGTCTATCTGTCGTTTCGAACTGTCATCCGGTCGCGCAGCCTGCCGAGATTCTTGAGTTCTATCGCAACCGCACTGAAATCGGTGGCTTCGAGCTGAAAATCGCCGGCGCGCTCAAGGTTGGCAAGACGCTCCGTGGGCCAGCAGCGTCCGGAATGGGTCGATAAACGGCGAGGAAAGCGCGTTCCGGTTCTTCGCGACTTTTGTGCTCGTGCTGATTTTCGTGAGTCAATACAATGACGATATCGCTGAATAGGATCGCGCTGGTTTGGGCTATCTCGCTCTCCTTCATGGCTTCCCCCGTCATGGCCGCGGACCTGCTGCTCGATACGGGCACGCCCACCACGCTTACGACCGAAGACTTGCTCGCTATGCCCGCTGCCGCGACGATCCAGGTTCCTGAGGACGTCACCTACCGTCGCACGATGACATACCGCGCCGTGCCATTGCGTGCGCTGCCCGGCGTGCGAGGCTTGTCCGCCGATGCCGACCTGCAGATTACCGCAACCGATGGCTTTGTCACCAACCTGCCTGCTGCGCTCGTGCGCGACGGCAACGGCCATGGCGCGGTGCCTTGGCTCGCGATCGAACCGCGTGACCAGCCCTGGCCGAAGACGGCGACGGGAACGGACATTGGCCCCTTCTATCTCGTCTGGATTGATCCGGCCGCGTCGGGCGTGGTGAGCGAACAGTGGCCTTACCAGATCGATGCCATCCGCGTGGTGGCGTCGCGCGCGGCGAAGTGGCCGCAGCTCGCCGTGGATGAGCGCGTGCCGTCGAACTCGCCCATCCGCCGCGGGCAGATGCTCTTCGCCACACAGTGCATGGTTTGTCATCGCATGGACGGGGCGGGAGACGCAGAGATCGGACCGGATCTCAACCGTCCGCATAATCCGACCGAGTACTTCCAGCCGTGGGCGTTGAAGGCGTATATCCGCGATCCGAAATCGATCCGTGCGTGGTCCGGCATGAGGATGCCGGGCTTCGACAAGACCCGCATCAACGATAGCGACCTCGACGCGATCATCGCTTATCTGGGTTACATGGCGCAGAGGCGCAAGTAGGGCACACGGGTGGTTCAAGCTGCGATATTTGCATCATTCTCAGCTAATTCTGCGCTGGCAAGATTCCTGACATTCGGTAGTTCCAATGTGAGTCGCGTCTCGCGAAATCGTCAGGCCAGAAGGAGGTCATCATGTCAGCGGCAGCAATCATTCACGGCACACCAATCTGGGTGTGGGTGCTACTCGTCGTCCTCCTGTCGCGGGGGTTCAATGCACTGAACAGCAGGACGGTGCCGCTCTCCAGGCTCGCCATCGTGCCGCTCATCTTTGCAGGCTGGGGCATTGCGCATCTGGTTTCGAATCCGCTGGTCGGTTGGTCCGACGTCATCGCATGGATGACAGGCTCACTCGTTGGCATCGCGGCCGGCCTTTTCATAGCGACACGGACTCGTTTCATTGTCGATCCGATTGCGAAAACCGTTATGGTGCCGGGTTCGGCGTTGCCGTTGGTCCTGATCATTGCCATATTCGCCAGCAAATTCTGGCTCGGGTTCCAGATGGCCACTGTGACCGACATATCGTCGCTTGGAATGTATATGTTGATCAGTGCGGCTGTGTCCGGAGTCGTCGCAGGCGTGTTCGGCGGCCGCTTTATCACCTACTGGCGAGCGATGAGCGCGCGCCGGGTGATACAGGCTTATTCACAAGGCGCTTAGGCAATTCAGGAGAGTCGGTACGTCACGTCGGGCAGATTGAGCGCGCAATCAGCGGACAATCATCTCGTGCCGTCAAACACGACAACGTCCGAGCGATCCTGCTTCGGCAATGCAATCAGCAGACGGCTTTCCTGGAGCAACGCGTGCCCCGTGACCGTGGCGTTCGGCACTGCACAAGGCGCAGCGTTGAACGTGAGGGATGCCTTGTAGGCATTGACACCACTATCGGGTGAAACCCTGCCGCGAAACTCGCAACCAGTCGACGTGCTGCCCGCCAGCAGTCCGTCACGCGCGATCAGCATTTGCGCGGCCCCGTTGCCTTGCAACGAGCTCATGCGCCCGCTGTACTCACCCGCGATCGCCCCGAGCCCCGAACTTTGTCCCAAAGACGGTTCGGGGGACGCGGAGAAAGTCATGGGCGTGGCCCCCTGGTTGGACGCGACGACCGTGCCGCTCACATTGGGCGATCGCGAGAAATCGATCTGCACCTGGACCGGCGATGCTGCCGCGTTCGGCGCAAAACTGTACTGGGTGCCGGACCTGCCGTTGAATTGGCCGTTGTCCGTCTGCTGGCCGTTCGTCACGACAATGACACCGGCCACCGGCTTTTGATAGAAAAGGTAGGCTGACCCGTCGTAGAGCGAGAGCAGCGTGACGGGTGCTCGCGTCGAGAACGCGCCGCTATAGACGCCGGCGGAAGAGACGAGCAGGTTGGTGGCCGACTGGGCCTGCAAAGGCGGTGGGCTCCCCATGCTGCAAGCACCGAGAATCAAGCTACAACTGACACTCATCAGTATTTTTTTCATGACCGCACCTTGGCATCCGGGATACAACGAAGATTGGCTAACAAAGTCAGGAGTATGCATTAATTCACACCCTGTGCTCGCACGACGTTGATCCAGTTGGCAGTGCCGCCTCAATCGAGGTCTGATCTTGCGTGCAAGCGGTGCCTCCTCAACCGCCGAGTCTATTCGCTGCGCTCGCTAATTTTGCCCTAATTTTCGTGACGTACGCTGAGGCACGTTGGGTCAAATCCTGGTCCGAAGCCGGAATCCAGTACCGCAAACAGCGGATACAAAGGACCGGGCGAACTGGCATTGCGGGTCGTCGCACCGATCGTCATTACCTGTTGATCATCGGAGGCGACTGAATGGGAAGGGTCGGGTCGGCTGGCATATTTCGGAGCCCGCGGCATGAAATCGTTGAAGAGCCGGATTATCGGAACATTGGTCGTGCTGTTCGCAGTCGTCGGCGCCGCCGATGCCTGCGCGTCGTACTGGCTTTCGATGACGCATATCGATCAACTGCTCGACGAGCATCTGCAGGGCGCAGCGGTCTGGCTCTCGGTCGGCAAGGTGGGCACGCTCGGCACGAACGGTCCGCCACAGCATTCGATCGACGGGTTCATCGGGCAAGTATGGAAACAGGGGCTTGCCACGCCGACCGACAATACCGACACGGAAGTGATCTTCAACCGCAATGCACCGAGCGGCTACTCAGTCGAGCGGATAAATGGTCATCGTTATCGCCTCTACACGCTGAGAAAAGACTCGGACGATCTGACTTATCAGGTCGGCCAGCCTATCGCGTTTCGCGAACAGACCGCAGGGCGCGCAGCGCTCGAAAGTCTGGTGCCGACGTTTTTCCTGATACTGCTCGTATGGATCGCGATCCCGCTGGTCGTCAATGCCGCATTCGCTTCGCTGGAACGCGCGAGTGCGGATGCGGAAGCGGTCGGCATTAGCCGCCTGACGCCGCTCGACATATCGCACGCGCCCGAAGAGGTGAGGCCGTTCGCCGATTCGATCAACCGGATGATTACGCGCTTGCAGATCGGCATCGACGGAGAAAAGCGCTTCATTGCCGATGCGGCGCACGAACTGCGCACGCCGATCGCCGCTTTGCAGCTGCGTATCGACAACCTGCAAAATGCGCCCGATGCGACTGCGCGCGACGAGCGGTTACGCGAACTGCGCGAGGCGATCGTCCGCACGGCGACGATGATCCGGCAGCTTCTCGAACTCGCGCGCGCCGATGTGCAGCATGTTCCCGGTGCGGCCGTCGATGCGGTCGACGTACGCGAGATGGTTCAGACGCTCGTTGCCGATCTGCTGCCGGTTGCCGACGCGCGCTCGATCGATCTGGGCGTCAAGCGTTTCGAAGCCGCGCACGTGAATGCGAACACAGGAGAGCTGCGCATGGCGGTGCGCAATCTGGTTGAGAACGCGCTGCGATACACGCCCGCCGACGGTTGTGTGGATATCGATGTATTCGAGGATGCAGCGGGCGCAATCGTACGTGTGACCGACACGGGACCGGGCATTCCGGAGGAGGCGCTCGGCCGCGTGTTCGACCGCTTCTTCCGGTTGAATTCCGAAACGGTCGAAGGCAGTGGGCTGGGTTTGTCAATCGTAAAGTCAGTGGTCGCCAAACACGGTGGTTCGGTTTCGCTGGAGAATCGGCGCGACGGTCAAAGCGGCCTGATCGCGTCGCTCGTTTTGCCGGCGCGCGTGTCAGCCATCATTGAGGGTTGATTGCGCGGAAACCACCGCCGGATGTGAAAATACGCTGCGAATAGAAGCGTTAAACGGTTTGTATAACGAACGAAACGATTACACCACGCCACGTGCATCGTGCTGGCGTTGCTCACGCCCCGAAGCAAATCGAATCAGGCATAAGGCCGTCGCAACGACGCCACACACAATCAACGTTCCGCCAAGCGCTTGAGCCCACGCGGTCACCAACATCCCGGCACCGATCATCAGGTAGTACATCAATCCGAACAACGCGCCAGCGGTGCCCAACTTGTCCTGGTAAGCGACAAGCGCGTGACCGAGCACATTGGGAATCGCCAGACCAAACGCGACCACAACCAGCAACATGGGTACGAGGAACCACGCGCTGTTCTGCAGAGAAGCCACGCCCAGCGCGCTTCCCAGCATCAATACGCTCGCCATCCGGAGCATGTTTTCGCCTTTACTGCCAGCCTTGAGCCGCCGTCGATTGAACCACGCACCAAGCGATGATCCTAGCGCCAATAATGCTCCGCTGTATCCGTACACATCAGCACCAAGATGGAGTCGTTGGAAGACGAAGGGGCCGAGATCGTAATAGCTGTAAAGCGCGACATTGAATACAGCGACCAGCAGGGCGGAACGCCAGATGAGCGAATCGCGAAGCATGAGCTTCAACGTAGCTGAAAGCGGCTCAGCCATCCGATGCGATGGGCGCGTTTCGGGCAGCGCGGCCACGGTCCAGACAAACAGCACAGAGGACATGATGAATAAAGCGGTCACCACGCCTTTGTAGCCGAAGGTCTCTACCAGCGCCGCGCCCGCGAACAGCCCGATGGCCGGGCTGGCGGCGAGGACCATGCCAACCATCGAAAAAATCCTGACCAGTTCAGCTCCGGCATACCGGTCGCGGAGCACTGTCTGCGTAACAACCGAGCCGACGGCCGCGCCGAAGGCAGCAACGGCCTGGGAGATCAGTAATCCATCGAACGTAGTGACGGCGAAAGCGGCGCAACAGGCCGCTGTGTAGATGGATAATCCGCACAAAATTGCTGGCTTTCGGCCAATACGGTCGCACGCGCGTCCCCAAACGAATACGCCGAAAGCGAAGGCCACGAAGTACACCGTCAAAGCCTGGCTGGCCGCTTCTGGAGGAACCGAAAACGCCCGTGCGAAATCGGCCAGCGCTGGACTGAATAGCGTTTGGGCCATTTGCGGGAACATCAACAGCGCGACGGATAATGGGAGCAGACCTCTCGTTTGCATGACCCTGTCCTCGTGAAGAAAAGACGCTATGGTCAAGCATTCTTGCGAGTCCGGTCACAGGCTTTTGGACAGGTAATGTGTGAAATAGGACAATTGCTCGCATGCCATACCTTGACGCGACCGACATGTTTGACCCCGGCTCCTATGAGGCCGAGGTCATTGGACTTGCCACGTCGGGTCTCAGCAAAACCAGGCAGGTATGAAACGCACTCAGCCACGGAACCAGACGATGTTCGCTCCGAATTTGCGAAGACGCCGGTCCTCACGTATCCGGGCTTCATACGAATAGTCGCTGTCGAGAGGCAGATTTGGCTCGTCAAAGTCAGGTGCCAGTTGGTGAAGCAGTGCGAAGATGTAGCTCATGTGAATCTCCATGAAATTAGCGGATGCTTTGCCTGGCAGTGATTGAGCGACGCGTGCCGAATGGTGACAACGCTGCGCCGCGGGAACGCGGATGGAATGAGAGCGGGTCATCCACCACGTTGTCGATCTTCTTCGTTTACAAGGGATATCCGTTGTTTTCCAACCGGCGCATGCGGCGTTCAATCTCGCCCAGATCTGAAGATCCGGCAAGATAGTCTTCCCGACGGCGCTGTTCAGAGCGATCAAGCCACTGGCCCAGTTTTTCAAGAATGTACGCAAACATGATGTTCTCCGGTATCTCGAGTGTGGTTTTCCGCGGATCGGCGAGGGCGTCGTCGCGGCAGCATCGACGGGCTCCGGGGCGTTGGCTTCACGCTGTGTGTCGCTGGTGGAAGCAGCGGGGCTCGTCGATGGATTGAATCGTATAGGTCGAAAATGAGCGGAAAATGAGGCACTCTAGACTTTTGCGCCCAGTTCCCGCAGCCGCTGACCTGCCATCAGGTTTCGCTCGATGTGCTCCAGCGAGACTCCGCGAGTCTCGGGTACGAAGAGGTAAACGACACAGGCAAATATGATATTCAGCAATGCGTAAAGAATGAAAGTGTGGGACTCACCGATGCTGGAAAGGAGGCTGAGGAACGTCGCGGCCACGATCATATTTGCAGCCCAGTTGACGAAAGTCGATATCGCGATCCCAAAGTCACGGCCTTGCATCGGCTGGATCTCCGAACAGAGGATCCACACAAGCGGCCCGGCAGACATCGCGAAACCTGCAATGAAAACGAGAAGCATGGAAACCGCAAGCACCTGCGAAGCGCCTCCTGCAATGCCGGCATGCAGCAACCAGCCAAGCGTTCCCATCCCCATGGCCATCGTGGCGCAGCCCACATACAGAATGGGCTTACGGCCCCAGCGGTCCACCAATGCAATGGCCCCGAAGGTTGCGAGGACATTGACGAGACCCACGATTACCGTGCACCAGAGCTGCTGTTCGTGCGTTGCAAAACCAGCCAGGCCAAAGATGCGAGGCGCGTAGTACATCACGACATTAATGCCCGTGAGCTGCTGCAAAATCTGGAGAGTCGCGCCAAGCACGATCGAGCGACGAAAGTTCGTGCTGGTGCGAAACAGCTTCCAGCCCTGAGCCGGTTGCGCAAGCTGCGCGTTGATTTCGCGAACCTCGACGTCGACTTCTTCTGCGGACCCGAGCAGGCGCGTCAATACGGTCCGCGCCTCTTTCTCGCCTTTTCGCTGCAACAGCCAGCGCGGGCTGTCCGGCAGTGCCAGCACGCCAAGCAGGAACAGTACGGCGGGGATCGCAATCACCCCGAGCATCCAACGCCAGCTACCGATGTAACTCAGCCCAATATTGGAAAGAAAAGCGCCCAGGATACCTACGGTGATCATAAGCTGATAGGCGGAGATCATTGCACCACGTACCTGCCTCGGCGCAATTTCCGAAAGATAGAGCGGCGCCGTAAATGACGCTACACCCACCGCGAGACCGAGGAGCAGTCGCGCGCCGATGAGGCTCTCTGGGCTCCCGGCGAGCGCGGACCAGACGGAGCCCGCGACAAACATGACGGCAGCTAGCCCCAGTGAATAGCGACGACCCATCCGCCACGACAACCAACCAGCCCCCACGGCGCCGAATGCGGCGCCGACCATCATCGAGCTGACAATCCATTCCTGAAGCGTGTCGCTAAGCGCGTACTCCTTGGCGATAAAGGGTAGCGCGCCTGAGATTACGCCGATGTCCAGACCAAACAGCAGTCCGGCCAGCGCGGCCATCACGCAGACAAATAACCCGTATCGTCGGGAGGAAGGGGCATTCAAAGTGGTCGCGTTCATTGCGTCTCCTAAGACTTGAGCGGGAATATTTGCGGGGCGTAGCCAACCGAATGGCTGCGCATCGCGTTGACCGCATCATGCTGGAGAAAAATGAGGTAGAGATGAGCAGGCTCGGATACCGTCACCCTAGCCGTGGATTCCACAGGCGCGACTGACCCATGCGACGGCAGAAGTCGAGATTCGTCGCTGCGTCAACATCTTTCGCCGACGCCGACGAAGTCAGCAGCGGCAGTCGTTGGCCGACCATTTTAAGCCGATCGAGCTCGCTATCCGATTGGACGTTGCATGACGATGAGGTCCCCGGTAAATCGCGGACTGCTCGCGCGTCGAATCTCCTCAAAGCCCTCACGCTGCCAGAACGCGTATGCGCGAGGATTGGTTGAAACGACTGCAAGTTGCGCAGCGCGATAGCCCCAGTCGCCCGCCATCTCAATCAACAGCTTTAAAGCGGCCTTTCCAAAACCTCGACCCTGATCCGCTTCGGTGAGGAGCATCAGGCCAATCCATATGCAGTCGTCAGTTGGATACGAACGAATCACGTCTGCGCAGCCGATCATGTCCCGTCCGGCAAAGAATCCGAAGACTGATTTTTGTGCTGCATCCGTGCCCGCTGGCTTGCCGAAGAAGAAATCGGTGACATCTTCTGTGGAGGGCGAACGGCCTTCAACGAGTTCCGTGTACGAAGGTGCTTCAATAAAGACGCGCAAGACATTTGCGCAGTCGCTAGCAGATTCGCTGATAAGTGGGAGCGCTGTGAGCATCGGGTACTCGTGCGAAATGAGAAATTCGATTCTAAGCTGGTTAATCGGGCAATCGTGCATTGCACCGTGACCGCCAACGCCCGCCTGGAGGAAAGTTGAGTGGCTCTTCAGGGCCGGGTAGCGCTGGTGGCGGTCAGGCAGAGATCGGCCAACAAGAGATGGTCGATGCGAGCATCCAAATCGTCGACAATGCCACTCGGGTCGCTAAGAGGACTGCTGTCGCTGGCTAATCCATGTGCTCGATACCCGGGGGCATTTCAACCCAGGAGTGCATGCGTTCTTCATACACGGAGAAGTTCGGTGCGGGAAATGTCGGGTCTGCGAATGCGCCGACGGTGATGATGATGCTGTCTTCACGTTCCTCATTGGTGTAGTACACCGTGGCACCGCATGTGGGGCAGAAATTGAACGTGCTCTTGCTTCCGCCGTCACCAACCCGAACGAATGTGTTTGAGGGACCGGAAATGGTCACCGTCCCTGCGGGAAATCGTGCCTGTGCAGCGAACACGCTACCGGTTCTGCGTTGGCAATCCAGGCAGTGGCAAACGGAGACGCCAACCGGGGCAGCCGACGTCGTGGCTGTGAGTCGGCCACAAGCGCAACTGGCGGTTCGGTTCGTTTCGATCATCCTATTCGCGCTCCCTAAACTTGGTGTTGTACACATCTAGTGTCAATGCTTCGGCGTAACCCGGTATAAGAACCTCGGTCTCGGTCGCGTGCGGGTACCTACCGAGATGCGCGTTATCTTACCTTTTCAAAAAATCGATTTTGCGTTATGAATGCCCGCTTCCTGAAAAGCTTAAAGGCCGTTGTGGGGCGCGTTATGCCAGTCGCATGAGACGCTGTTTGGCTACTCCGGGACATTCGACGACCGGCACAAAATCGGTGACAATCCAGTGCTGTCCCTTGATCATGCCCCGCCCTGCAAAACCGAACCCGGACAAAGGAATTGCCAGTGAATAACTCACAGACTAGTGAGCGGAGAGTGACGGCTCGGCCGGGAATCAAGGGAGCTTTTCTGCAAACTCTTCTCATAGCGGCAGGTGGCGTGTGGCTGGGGTACGGAGTATTTGACGGCTGGCACTGGCAAAACGTCGAGAAAAATTGGGCATCTACTGACGGGACCATAGAAGCTGCATATGTTCACGAGGCTATGGGGCGCCACATTAATTGGGAGACCGGTTGGACCTACTCGTATTCAGTAAATGGGCGAAAATACGAGGCAAAAAGCACTGCTCTGAGCAATGCTTATTTCGTTCATATGTTCGGATCCGGATCGCAAGCGGAAGGTGATGAATACACGCGGCCAGTGGGAAGTACCGTATCCGTCTACTACGACCCCCTCGAGCCGCAACGTTCCGTGCTGGACCTTGCGACAGATAGTTCTCTGGAGTGGCTCACCTTGAGCCTGGCGGGGTTGTGTATGGCCCCCGCGATTTACGGCGCGTTTGCGCTTCTCAAAGTACTCAGAAACCGCCAGTATGGTGCTTGAGTCCGTCCTCAGTCGTTTTCGTTTTCGCCAGAGTAGCGCCGGCTCTTGGAGCTCGTCGCCGCGCCCGACCAGTAAATCAACGGCTGCTTTCTGGCTGCACGAAGGGCCGTTCAGGGTCGACGAAGTCGGGTTGAGCAGAAACGATATCTGGAACGGTGGCCCCGAGCTACGGTCATCGTTTAGGAAAGCCGTGCGCCGTCATTAGGATCGGCACCGACAGAGGTCACCCAGTATAGGTGGTCAGTCGACATCGATGCCTGGATCGTTAACAATCGACACTACATAGCAATGGTTTCGGTTGCCTCACGCCGGTCGTAAAACACATTCGGAGAATCCAATGTCCGTCTCAATGACGAGGTTGATACTGTATGTCCGCGATGTTGCACTGCTAAAGTCGTTTTATCAGACGCACTTTGACCTTGCCGTTACGGAAGAGATTGAAGGTGAATGGGTGGTGCTAAAGGCGGGTGAGATCGAGATTGCGCTGCACCGTGTCGGCGAACCCTACCGGGACCGACTACCAGAAGCCAATACTTCAAATTCCAAGATTGTTTTCTCGGTGCAATCGGGATTGCCGGCGTTGCGCGAGAAACTTGTAAGCGCTGGGGTGCCGATGTGTGATCTGAAGCGCTATGACGGCTTTGCCCAAATAATGTGTGACGGGGAGGATCCAGAAGGGAACGTATTCCAACTTTCGCAAGCGGACTAGACCTAAGAAGAAAATGGAAAACACAACCCTCGTTGTTGCAACCGACCGCTGTTTGCTCAGACCTGCTACACCTCACGATTACGACCCACTGGTTGCGGGGATCGGAGCGCCCGAGTTCCCTCCCGAACTCCCACTGGCCAATTTGCAACGGCAAGGCAAGCTGAAGTCCTGGTTGGATTCGATCCTCGCGATGTCGTTAGACGGGAGAGCTTGCGTGTTTTCGATTGACCTTCGGACAGGCGAGCGTTGCATTGGCCAAGTATCGCTCGTTCAAAGAGATCAATCGGCAAGCTGGAATCTGGCGTTCTGGTTGCATCCTTCGTATTGGGGCGGAGGCTTGGCCGTGGAAACGGCCGCGGCTACTGTCCGATATGCTTTCACCGTCATGGCGGTTCAGGAGGTCTGGGCAGGCGCTGCAGTTTGGAATCAACGTAGCATCAAGACACTGCTCAAGCTCGGGTTGCTCCCAATCGATGCAGGTAAAACATTAAACAGTGACTCCGACTCATCTGACGCTACCCGCACCTTTTCGGTATCGCGCGATTGCTGGTTGCGCACATCGAGTGGCGACTCGGCTTGAGTCCCATTCCGCGAAATCCGGTCGGCAACTAGCCAGCGCATGAATGACCGCGACCGGGATTGTTGAATGTCTCGTCGGGGTAGTCATACGACGATCGCACGAGGAACGAGACTGCCCGGCCACAAGCGCCCGGTCGACAAGGCTGGCTGAATCGCCGACAATTCAGGGCATCCGTATCCTGTCGACGTCCTCCACGATATTGACCTTTCCAAATTTACCTACCTCGTTTGAAACGGACCGCCTGATCATCAGATGCCCTCGGTCTGGTGACGGTGCAGAGCTATTCGAGGCGACCGTCGACGCATTGGCGGAACTGAGGCGGTTCCCGGCGTCCATGCCATGGGCGCTCGAAACACCATCAATCGATACGTCCGAGTCGTTTTGCCTCGCGGGGTCCGCAAATTTTCAAGCAGGAAAGGACTTTCCGTTTCTATTCATCGATAAGACGTCGCGCACCGTTGTGGGCTGCGGCGGCCTGCACCGGCCGAGATGGGCTGTTCCAGTTTTTGAACTCGGTTTTTGGGGAAGGTCGTCGCTTGTGGGGCGGGGGTTGTTCAGTGAAGCCGCCGTTGCCTTGATCAACTATGCTTTTTCCAATTTCGGCGCGAAGCGGGTCGAGGCGATCTGCGACGATTCGAACACAAGGAGCATTCGACTGTGCGAACGCATTGGGATGGAACTGGAAGGCGTGTTACGGCAGGAACGGCGCGCTCCGGACGGTAGTTTGCGAAACACGCGAATCTATTCAAAACTAGCTTGAACCGGCATCACGAGAAACTTTGCGCCGGCCCCACCAACTTTCCAGTGTTGCGATATTCTCCAAGCTCATTCTCCGCTGACCGATACGCGCCCCGATTCGCGGTGTGGCCCATCGAGTCAGCCCTCACCGAGGACTACCATGCCGATCGACTCTTCCGTTTCTCCCGTCTGGTTCATTACTGGCTGTTCGACCGGGTTCGGTCGGGAAATTGCACAGGCTGTACTCGCGCGTGGCTGGCGTGCTGTCGTCACTGCGCGCGATCCTGGTGCTGTCGCCGACCTGGCGAGCGCGCACCCCGAACACGCACTGTCACTCAAACTTGATGTGACCTCGCCCGAGGCCGTGGTCGCAGCCGTAGCGCAGGCGAAGGCTGCGTTTGGCCGCATCGACGTGCTGGTCAACAATGCAGGGTACGGTTATCTGTCGGCTATTGAAGAAGGTGAAGATGACGAAGTACGCGCCATGTTCGAGGTCAATTTCTATGGCGCGGTCAGCACGATCAAAGCCGTGTTGCCTTTGATGCGCGAGCAGCGAGCGGGGCATATCGTCAATATCACCTCCGTTGGGGGCTTGGTGGGTAATCCGGGCAGCGGTTATTACGCCGCAACCAAGTTCGCGCTAGAGGGTCTTGGAGAAGCACTCGCGCGTGAGACTGCCGAGTTGGGCATCAAGGTGACAACGGTCGAACCAGGGCCGTTCCGGACGGACTGGGCGGGTCGATCACTCAAGCAGACGCGCCGGTCGATCGACGCCTACGCATCCATCGCTGGCAAGCGCCGCGCGCAGGTGGCGGCGGATAGCGGGCGGCAACCCGGAGATCCGGCACGCGCCGCACAGGCGATCATCGCCGCCGTCGAAGCAGAGGTGCCGCCGTCGAATCTCGTATTGGGCAAACCCGGGCTGGAAGCAGTCCGAACGAAGCTGGGCAGGCTTCAGAACGATTTGAATAACTGGGAGGCGACGACACTCGGCGCGGATTTTCCTGACTGATATCGCGCCCGGGATCGCCATTTGCTTACTGCGCGCCCGCAGACAGCGCAGGATGCGGGTCCATTGCAAGAGCGCCATGGCGAACCTGTCCGACCTCACGAATCGCCGCAACCCGGACGAGATGTTAAAGTCGTTGTGCAGTCCCATAATTCAATAAACAGGAGGCATGTTATGAAGTTCTCGAAGTTGCTGTTTTCGAGTGTAGTAGCCGTATCCGTTCTGGGGTTTACCGCAGTTGCTGCCCATGCGGAAGATTTGCTCGACTCTGTAAAGCAGGCCGGGGTGCTTAAGATCGGGCTCGAAGGCACGTATCCTCCGTTCGATTCCCGCAACAGCGCGGGCGAGCTCGAAGGCTTCGACGTGGACGTTGCAAAGGCTGTCGCAGCCAGGCTTGGCGTCAAGCCGCAATTCATTCCAACCGAGTGGAGCGGTATCATCGCAGGCTTGCAAGCCGGGAAATTCGACGTCATCGTGAACCAGGTTACCATCACGCCGCAACGTAAGGAGGCCCTGGATTTCAGCCAGCCGTACACGTTTTCCGCAGCGCAGCTAATTCAGCGGGCCGACGACAAGCGGGACATCAAGTCACTTGAGGAGTTCAAGGGGGAAAAGAAGCTGGGGGTGACGCTTGGCACGAACTATGACCAGATGGCTCGCGCTGTACCGGGCATTAACGTGCAAACTTACCCCGGCGCACCCGAAAAGCTCCGCGATCTGGCGGACCGCCGCATCGACGCGACGATCGATGATCGATTGATGCTGCCATACGTCATCAAGACGTCGCAGCTGCCACTTCGCCCGGGTGAAGTGCTCAAGGGAGCCGACCAGGAAATGGGCATTCCATTCCGCAAGGGCAATCCCAAGTTCGAGAAGGCGATCAATGATGCGCTCACGTCGTTGACGCAGGACGGCACGATGAAGAAAATCTCGATGCATTGGTTCGGCACCGACGTAACCCAACCCATCGCACACTAATCCATCACGTTCTCTTTCCCCACGTACGGTCCGGTACGCCTGAACTTCAGGCGGCTGAATCCGCCGGATCGACGTGGGTGACCTTGCTTGGTCGGCTCACGCTCCGTGCGCCGATTAACGAGGATGGCGCAACGCTCGCATCTCAAGGCAATTCGCGCGCCTGGTCTTCGTATCAACAGCTCGGCATCAGCAATCCTTCACGCCTAATGCGTCCCATTTTCGGACAGGCCGCCGATCCTCACCCACACTAAGCGTCCGATTTTGCGACAGTACTCCAGCACGCGAGCCATTTGTCCGCTGCGGATAACGCCGCGTCTCCATGCTCACGAACCTTCTTAGGGTAGCGTGATTACTTTCTTCTCCTTTGGCATGGACATTGCCTAGTCTGTATTGGCCCCGCGCAAAAGCGCCGCTCTTACGGTTCGTGCATCTGCCGGCCATACAGAAACGGAGGAGACAAAAAGTGAAAGCTGCCGTGCTGCATCAGTACGACGAGTCATTGACTCGCGAAGAATTCGTGCGCTACGAAGATGTCGACGATCCGAAGATCGAGCGTCCCACTGATGTCATTGTCCGGATTGGCGGCGCCGGTGTGTGCCGCACCGATCTGCACGTCGTGGAAGGCATCTGGCGCAGCAAGGTCGATGTCACGTTGCCCTACATCATGGGCCATGAAAACGCCGGCTGGGTCGAAGAGGTGGGCCGCGGTGTGGAGAGTGTCAAGGTGGGCGACGCGGTCATCTGCCATCCACTCGTGACGAGCGGCCATTGTCTCGCCTGCCGGCGTGGCGACGATATGCACGCGGCGGACAGCCGGTTTCCCGGCATCAATGCCAACGGCGGCTACGCGCAATATCTGCTGACGGGCGAACGCTCGCTGATCCAGTTGCCGAAGTCGCTCGCGCCGAAGGACGTCGCGCCGTATACCGACGCCGGCTTGACCGCATACCGCGCTGCAAAAAAAGCGTCGCGCCATTTGCTGCCCGGTCAATTTGCGGTCGTGATCGGCGCCGGCGGGCTGGGGCACATCGGCATTCAGGTACTAAACGCGCTTTGTGCGGCTGAAATCGTCGTAGTCGACCGCTCCGATGTTGCGCTGCAGCTTGCAAAGGAATGCGGCGCGCATCACACGGTCAAGGGCGACGGTCATGAAGTCGAGCGCGTACTCGAACTCACGGGCGGCAACGGCGCCGAAGCGGTAATCGATTTTGTCGGCGAAGGCGATGCAATCGCAAAGGGCCTCGCCATGACGCGCAACGCGGGCTTCTACTACATCGTTGGCTATGGCGGAAAGATCGAGTTGCCGACCATCGACATGATCACCAGCGAGAAGACCATCGTCGGCAACCTGGTCGGCACCTATCCCGAACTCGTCGAACTGATGGCGCTCGCCGACCGTGGCCTCGTCCATCTGTCAACGCGGGAATACCGTCTGAGCGAGGCGAACCAGGCGCTCAAGGATCTGCACCACGGCAAGGTCAAAGGCCGGGCGGTGTTGATTCCGTAGACGCCTCGACGGGCGAACCTTAACGTGGAGATCGCCGTGACTGGGGAGCGTGACGCAGCCTCGCTTTTCGAGCGTATGCGTCTGGTTATTGCACTGACCGAAGTTAATTCCCACCACTTGCGCGGCGAAAGCAGACGCGCGGGCGCGGAGATCGAACTGGCGTGCGCACTGGCTTGCGAGGAGTGCGACGGTGTCTCGCCGGAAGGAACGGCGCATATAGCGCAATTGCGCGAGCGCTTCGGCGAGGCCGAAAGCGCGTTGCGGGCGATCGAATCCGAGCGGGAGCGGCTGGCGAATGAGCTGGCCCAATTGGACAGGCGAGCGTCGTCTGACACGCATGGGGGCTGGCAATGAATCGGATCCCGGTTACGGTGCTCACCGGCTTTCTCGGCGCTGGCAAAACCACGCTGCTCAATCGTATTCTGCGCGAGCAACACGGCCAGCGCTATGCGGTGATCGTCAACGAATTCGGCGCGATCGGCATTGACGGTGGCCTTGTCGTCGGCGCGGAAGACGAGGTCATCGAATTGAACAACGGCTGTGTCTGCTGCAAGGTGCGCGGCGATCTGATTCGCGTAGTGGCGGCCCTGGTGAAGCGCAAGGGTGGCTTCGACGGGATCCTGATTGAAACTTCCGGTCTGGCGGACCCTGCGCCGGTGGTGCAAACCTTCTTTATCGATGATGAGATCCGGCAGCGCACGCGGCTCGACAGTGTAATCTGCGTGGCGGATGCCGTGCATCTGCAGGCGCGCCTCGCAGACAGCCGCGAGGCGGCGGAGCAACTCGCGCAGGCCGACATCGTACTGATCAACAAGATCGACCTCGTCGATCCAGCCGGTCTCGCTTCGGTTCAGGATGCCGTGCGGCGTATCAACCCGACTGTGGAATGGCGGACCAGTGTGCGCTGCGACATACCGCTTGCCGTGCTGCTCGATCGCGGGGCCTTCGATCTCAAGCGCATGGCGCTTGCCACATCGGCGGGTGAGGCCGGCGAATCATCGCGCGGCGAGCGGCCTTACCGCTATGTGCCGCTTCGTGCAGGCGCCCCCGTCAAACAGGGTCGTCATAGTCACGGTATAGATAGTGTATCGCTGCGCGTCGAGCGCCCGCTCGAACGTACGCGTTTCCTCTCCTGGCTGCAGCAACTGGTGGTCGAGCAAGGCCAGGACCTGTTGCGGGCAAAGGGTATCGTCGATCTCGCCGGATCGGAGCGCCGCTTCGTGTTTCAGGGCGTGCACATGACGATGGATACGGATTTCGACCGACCCTGGCGAGCCGGCGAACACCGTGACAGCCGCCTGGTGTTTATCGGCCGCAATCTCGACCGGCGCGAGTTACGGGAGAGCATCCGGCACTGCGAGATCGACTCATGAATGCGCCCCCCGTTCTGATCGAACTACTAGGGGCGTGTTGGGTAACCGATGCGTCCGTCGTCGACGTGGTGTGGGACACGGCGGGGCAATCTGCTGGATTCGCCCTCGGCGACGGCACGCTTGCGCTCGCCACCGGGGTCTGGGACGGCGGCCCTCGACTCAAACCACGCGAGAGCGGCGGCGTCGAGTTCGTGCAGGCGCAAGCACCACCGGCGCCGCTCGCGCGCTTCAGCGCGCATGAGGGCACGTGCCTGGCCCTTGCCGCCGACCCTGCGGGCGGATTCCTCACCGGTGGCGATGACGGCCGTCTCGTCCATCTGCGCCTCGATGGCACGAGCGAACTCGTCGCGCACGAGGCCGGCGCATGGATCGACCGCGTGGCTGCCAGCGAGGCGGGTGGCCGAGCCTATGCAAGCGGCCGCCGGGTTCATTGGCTTGGGGCCAAACCCGCCTGCGTGATGCTGTCCGGATCGGCAACATCGCTGGCTTTCGACCCGGCTGGCACGCAACTGGCGATCTCGCATCAGGGTGGCGTCACGCTTTGGGCGGCCGACACGCTCCGCGAGCGTCAGCTTGCGTGGCCGGGCTATCACCGTGACGTAGCGTGGAGCCCTGACGGCCGCTATCTGGTGAGCGGTATGGAGGAGAACGCGTTGCATGGCTGGCGGCTGCCCGACGGCGCAAACATCGAGATGCGCGGCTATCCCGGGCAGCCGCGCTCGCTATCGTTTTCCGCGGACGGCCGCTTTCTTGCCACCAGCGGCGGCATGCGCGCGGTGTGCTGGCGCTTTGATCCGCCCGACGCAGATGACGAGCCGCATGAATGCGGTATCACGGGCAAGACGCCGGTCAGCCGGGTAGCGTGCCATCCGGCACATCCGCTGATTGCAGTGGGTTATCACAGCGGTGCGGTGTTGCTGTGCCAGCCAGGCAGTAGCGACATTTTGTTTATCAAGGGTTCCGGCAACAGCGCGGTGAGCGCGATGGCCTGGTCGCCGGACGGTGGGCGGCTCGCGCTGGGAACCGAGGCGGGCGAGCTGGCGCTGGTGTTTCTGCCGGAGGAACTGTTCCGCTTCGGACGCCGCAGATAAGCGGGCCGCGCTCGCATCACATATCAAAACGGAGACAACCATGAATAACGGACACACACCCAAAGAGCAGTTCTTCGAGCGCCTTGGCGGCGTCGCGGACGAGATGATCGAAGCGTACGGCAAGGACTTCGCGCTGGGCGCGCTGATTCTTACGGCACGCTTTGTCGCTGAAGGAAAAGGGCCCGACGGCGTTGCTCAAAGCTTGATTCTTACGGGTGAAGGCCAAGGCGGCGTTGCGACGTAACAGCGTGGCATGGTTTACCCCGCTATCCGTAACGAAATATAAGGCATCCGAAATAATATTGACGGTCGATCCAGCGATCGCCATCCGATCCAAACGTCCCAATATCGGACAGCGTCGTGAAACGGAGTTGTCGCAGAACACAACATGGCGCACTGCAAGAATTTTTAACAGAAGCCCGTGCTCGTTACCAGGCTTGATGCCGAACCAGATAGTCCTTCTGGCACGCATATCGCTCTATAAGTCCAGGTCAATCCGGCCCGCCCGTGTTGTTGACTCTGGTCCAGGCGCGAGCCGGCCCTGCCCGAAGCGTCGCATTGCGACAGTTACCGAAATGGAACTAGGAGAGCTCAATGTCTGATGGATTAACGCTCAACAAGATCACGTCCCAGCGTGGGATCAGCATTGGCGAAGCGGCACGCCGCGTTGCCGATCTCGGCTGGACTCCGAGTTACGTCCAGGAGGCCATGACCTTCCCGACTGACTACAAGATCAGCAAGGCGCCACGCGACCCGATGAAGCAGGTGCTGCGCTCTTATTTCCCGATGCAGGAGGAAAAGGACAACCGCGTCTACGGCGCACTCGACGCGGCATTGCGCGGCGACATGTTCCGCAACGTCCAGCCCCGCTGGGTGGAATGGATGAAGCTGTTCCTCGCGATCATTCCGTTTCCCGAAATTTCGGCGGCACGCTCGATGGCAATGCTCGGCCGGCTCGCGCCGGGTGAAGAGCTACGTACCGGCTTTACGATGCAGATGGTCGACGAGTTCCGGCACTCCACGATCCAGATGAATCTGAAAAAGTGGTACATGGAAAACTATATCGATCCGGCCGGGTTCGATATTACGGAGGCCGCATTCGGCAAGTGCTATGCCACCACGATCGGCCGTCAGTTCGCCGAGGGCTTCCTCACCGGCGATGCGGTCACGGCCGCCAACGTGTTTCTGCAGGTGGTGGCTGAAACGGCGTTCACGAACACGCTGTTCGTCGCGATGCCATCAGAAGCCGCCCGCAACGGGGACTATGCGTTGCCGACTGTGTTCCTTTCGGTGCAGTCGGATGAAAGCCGCCATATCGGCAATGGCCACTCGCTGGTGATGTCGATCATCAACGATCCGGATAACCATCTGCTGCTTGAGCGCGACCTGCGCTATGCGTTCTGGCAGAACCACGCGATTGTCGACGCCGCGATCGGCACCTTCATCGAGTACGGCACCACGGATCGCGACAAAAACAAGGAATCGTACGCCGAGTTGTGGCACCGGTGGATCTATGAGGATTACTACCGCACCTACATGCTGCCGCTGGAGAAGTACGGTATCAAGATTCACCACGACGACGTCGCCGCCGCCTGGGACCGCATCGTCAAGCAGAACTATGTCCACAAGGTCGCGCAGTTCTTCTCCGTGGGCTGGCCCGTCAACTTCTGGCGCATCGAAGCGCAGACCGAGAAAGACTTCGAATGGTTCGAACACAAGTACCCCGGCTGGTACGCCGAATTCGGCGATTTCTGGAAGTGGTACGCGAAGAAGAGCGTGCCGGGCGAAACCAACATGCTGTTCGATCAGGAAAACGGTTACGTGTATCCGCACCGTTGCTGGAGCTGTCTGGTGCCGTGTCTGATCCGTGAAGACTTCGTGGTCGACGAGGTGGATGGTCAGCTGTACACGTATTGCTCGGAGCTGTGCCGCTGGACGCATAAGGTGGCGTTTGCGCCGGAATACGAGGGCAGGCCGACTCCGGCTATGGGGCGCTTTAGCGGGCGCCGCCAATGGGAAGAGTGCTACCACGGCTGGGATCTGGCCGATTGCATCAAGGATCTTGGCTTTGTGCGCAGCGACGGCAAGACGCTCGTGCCCCAACCGCATCTACGCTTTGACGACAAGCAGATGTGGACGCTCGACCACGTGCGCGGCTATACGATCCAGAGCCCGATCGTGCTGCTGCGCGCCATGACACCGGAGCAGCGCGAGAAACACATTGCCGAGTATCGCGCCGGCTTCAAGATCAATCCGGTGAATTGACGAAGCCATCCGATCCGGCGGCACCTATCCCGCGCCACCGGACGGATCAGGAGCACACGATGAGCGACACGCAAGAGACGAGGCGCGAGATGGCGGACACAGGTGACGACAAGGTATTCCATACCGTTTACTTCGAGCCGGTCGGCGTGCAGATGTCGGTGGCGGAAGGCGAGACCGTGCTCGATGCCGCGTTTCGCCAGGGCATTGCGGTGATGCACGGATGCAAGGAGGGGCAGTGCAGCAGCTGCAAATCGCTGCTGGTCGAAGGCGATGTTGAACTCAAGAAGTATTCGACCTTCGCGCTGCCCGACTACGAACGAGAATCCGGCCATATCCTGCTGTGCCGCACGCTTGCCTATAGCGATCTGACCGTCGAGCTGCTGAATTACGACGAAGACCTGATGCGCCGCTCGATCGCGGTGAGCGAATACGACGCGACGCTGACAGGGATCACCGAGCTCACGCACGACATCAGGCTGCTGGAAGTGAAGTTGTCGAGGCCGCTGCGCTTTTGGGCCGGGCAGTACGTCGACCTGACGATTCCCGGCGCGGGCATCACGCGATCTTTCTCGATGGCGAACACGCCCGACGGCGAACCGGTGCTGAAATTCATCATAAAGAAGTATCCCAACGGCGCGTTCTCGTCGCAACTGGACGGTGGTCTGAATCCAGGCGACAGGTTGATAGCAAAGGGACCGTACGGCACCTGTTTCCGGCGCGAAGACCAGCCTGGACCGATGGTGCTGGTGGGCGGAGGCTCAGGCATGTCGCCGCTGTGGTCGATCCTCAGCGATCACGTGCAAAGCGGTGAAGAGCGCCCGATCCGGTTTTTCTACGGCGCGCGCAGCCGTCGCGATCTGTTCTATCTCGACGAGTTCGCGGAGCTGGAAGAAAAGCTGCCGGATTTCCGTTTTATTCCGGCGCTCTCGAATGCCGAACCGGATGACGGCTGGACGGGCGAGACCGGCTTCATACACGAAGTGCTCAGCCGCGCCTTGCGCGAGGAGGCACTTGCTGGAGAGATCGACGCTTACACATGCGGTCCCACTCCGATGATCGAGGCGGTGATGCCGGTTCTTCAGATGGCGGGTGTGGCACCCGAGCGGCTCTATTTCGACAAGTTTACGCAGGCGGTTCGCTGACCGAATCTGGCAAAACGCCTATTCGAAGTGCTTATAACCGAAACACGAAGGAGGACTAACATGAGTACGTTGGCAGAGCAGTCGCCAGTGAAGTCGGGCGCGGCCGGCGCGGCCCAGTTTTCCGGCTGGGACAGCCGCAAGTACAACTACTTCGAGCCGAAGGGACGCAAGGCGAGCCACTACGAAGACATGACCGTGGATGTACAGCCGGACCCCAAACGTTATCTGCTGCAAGACTGGATACTTGCATTCGCTGACGGCACACCGACGTATTCGCAAACCTGGACGGCGGCCAAAAGCTCAGACTGGCATCAGTTCCGCGCTGTGGACGAAGAGTGGGAGCGCACCCATTACCAGCGTCAGTCGACCATTGTGGGCATGATCACCGGCGCGATCCAGAACGCGCGGCGCTCAGGGGCAGTCAAGCGCTTCGACAAGACCTGGATCAAGGTGCTGGAACAGCATCTGGGCGCATACAAGCATGCGGAATTCGGTTTGGGCACAGCCACAATGCATGCGCAGCGCTACGGCTACACCCAGATGATCAATAGCGCCATCCTCACGAACGCGTCGTACAAGCTGCGCTTTGCTCAGGACCTGACGCTCTACCTGGGCGAGATCGCGTTGGACCTGCCCAATCTTGACCTCGATGCCGGCAAGCAGCATTGGCTCACCGACCCAATCTGGCAGGACACGCGCCGCGCGGTGGAAAACATCGGTGGCGCCACCGATTTTCTCGAGAAGTACTTCGCCGTGAACGTCGTATTCGAGCCGCTCGTGGCGGATCTGTTTCGCAGCGGCTTCATCATGCAGGTCGCCGCCTCGCAAAACGATTTTCTGACGCCGACCGTCGTGTCCGCGGCGGAAGGCGACTATGAGCGCAATCTGGCCAATGCCGTCGAACTGTTCCATATGCTCGCTAACGACCCGCAGCACGGCGAAGCCAATCGCAAGCTGTTCGGCGAATGGCTGGAAAAACACGGTGCGCTGGCCTCAGCGGCAGCAAAGCAATTGCAGCCGATCTGGTCGATTCCGCACGTGAAAACGGCCCAGTTCAACGATTGTCTGAACAGTTCGATAGAGCGGGCGGAGATGATCGCGAGAGAAATAGGCGTTCACTTTCCGTCGTCGATCCGCGCCTGAGCGCTCCTCGACCCATTCGAACCAACCGCGAAGAGGAGTACGCAATGTCAGTGCATACCGACAACATTTTCAAGTCGATGAAGGACGTCCGCTTCGAACAGACCATCTCGCATCAATGTGGCGTGACGATGAACGACAGCGTGGAAGCCCGGGCGATAGCCGAACTGATGTCCGCCAAGCCCGGCATCACGGTGACTTATCTGCCCGCGATGATCCGCATAGACGGCCAGGGCAAGATCGAGTTCAGGATGGGCGAGATCAGCGAAGTGCTCGGCCGCGAGATGACACCGCATCTGTTCGAAATCTCTACCTCGACCCACTACGGACGGATGGTGATGATCGACGACGAGACGGTGGTGCTGTTCGGCAATATGGACGATGCGATGGCTTACGAGTGAGCGAACACCCTGCCAGCTAATCAGGCGGACGGTTGCCCTCAAGGGCGACGGGCCGCCCATGCAACCAAGGAGACGAATGCCATGTATCGAACCACGGACGGTGAGGAAATCTTCATCATCGACGGACACGTTCATCTATGGGACGGCAGCAAGGCCAACCTTAAAAACGTGCACGGCCAGCAATTCATTGACTGCTTCTACGCGTATCACTCGAACCTGAGCCCCAAGGAGTACTTGTGGCCCAAGGAGAAATTCGACAAGTACGGCGAAGAGGCGATGTACAACGACCTGTTCGTCACGGGTTACGACGACATGGCGATCTGTCAGCCAACCTATCTGACGGACTTCTACAAGAACGGCTTCAACACGACCGAAGCCAACTACGTGCTGAAGCAGAAGTATCCGCACCGCTTTATCGTCAACGGCGCGTTCGATCCGCGCGATGGGGAAGCAGGACTCGATCGTCTCGAGGAGCTTGCGTCTCTCTACAAGATTCAGGGTGTCAAGCTCTACACGGCAGAATGGCGCGGCGATAGCAAGGGCTACAAGCTGTCGGACCCGAGCGTGCAGCGTTATTTCGAACGCTGCGAGAAGCTGGGCATCAAGAACATCCACGTCCACAAGGGACCGACGATTCTGCCGCTGAATCGCGACGCGTTCGACGTGGCCGATGTAGACGATGCCGCCACCAGCTTTCAGAATCTGAATTTCATTGTCGAGCACTGCGGCTTGCCACGGCTTGACGATTTCTGCTGGATCGCGACCCAGGAGACGAATGTCTACGGTGGCCTCGCCGTAGTGCTGCCATTCATCCATACACGTCCTGAGTACTTTGCGCATGTGATCTCGGAACTGCTGTTCTGGATCGGCGAGGACAAGATCCTCTACGGCAGCGACTATGGCATCTGGTCGCCGAAATGGCTGATCGAGAAGTTCATGGCCTTCGAACTGCCGGAATCGGTGAGTAAGGAGACCGGCGTGCAGTTGTCGATGACGGCCAAGAAAAAGATCCTTGGGCTCAATGCGGCGCGGTTGTACGGCATCGACGTCGAGGCGCAAAAGGCGCTGCTGGAGGACGTCCGGCAACCGGCAGCGGTCGGCGCATGAGCACCGGGCGCGCTGTGCAAGCACCGGCCGCCATTGCGCCGAAGGCAACTGACGGCCGGGTCGCCGAGGTCTGGACCCGGCTCGAGGCGGTCGCTGACCCCGAACTCGATGAGTCGGTGACGGAGTTGGGCTTCGTCACCGCGGTCGAGGTCGACAGCGGCTGCGTGTCGATCGGTTTCCGCTTGCCGACCTACTGGTGTGCGGCCAACTTTGCGTACCTGATGGCGGACGATATGCGACGGGCGGTAGCTGGCTTGCCATGGGTGACCAACATCATGATCACACTCGACGAGCATATGTATGCCGCTGAGATCAATCGCGGTGTGGCCGCTGGACGGTCGTTCCAGCAGACCTTTGGCGGCGAGGCCAATGGCGAAGTGGAAGACGTACGGCGTATTTTTCTCGTCAAAGCTTTTCAGCGGCGGCAGGAGGCGCTTTTAAGCTGGCTGCTGGCACAAGGCAACGAGCCCGCGATGCTCGTGCGCTTGAGCATGACGCAGCTATTGGTGTTTGCAAGCGCGAGCACAGACGATGGGAAAACCCAGCACCTGGTAGCGCGATATCGCGAGCGGCGTTTTTTTGTGGGGCGCTGTACTGACGAAGCACAACAGGGGGATGCACCGGCTTTTATCGACACAGAAGGTGCATTGCTGAATCCAGACGAGCTAGGTGCATACCTGCGTGCGTTGCGAAGGGTCGGCGTCAATGCCGAATTCAACGGCGCGCTATGCCGCGGTCTTCTGGCTGCCCGCTATGGCGAAAGCTGCGCCCCAGCGCCAGCGGTTGAGATCAAACCGGTGCATTTCGTCCGCACTGGCGGCTCGAAGCCCGGAGGTACGTTCGCGCCAGCACGAGAGACACGCGGCGCAGCAGAGTAAAAAACAGCAATCCGAATTAACCGGATCAGGAGGAGCAGGATCATGCCGAATATCATGCTGCATGACGACGACGCGCGCATGGCGCTAGGTCGAGGCGTTGCGAAACTGGCCAAGGCAGTGCGAGGCACGCTGGGGCCGCGTGGAATGAACGCGATCATCGACCGGCCAATCGGCACGCCGATCATCTCGCGCGACGGCGTCAGCATTGCCAACGAGATCGAACTCGAAGATCCATTCGAGAATATCGGTGCCCAAGTCGTGCGCGAGGTGTCCAAGCAGACCAACGAAGTCGCCGGAGACGGCACGACCACCGCGACCGTGCTGGCCGACGCACTGGTCCAGGATGGCCTCGCCTGCCTCGCGCAAGGCGCCAACCCTGTCGAACTGGTGCAAGGGCTGGAACTGGCCGTCAACGAGGCAATCGATGCGCTGAAGCGCGCTGCGACGCCCCTGCGCAGTGGTGACGAAGTGCGTGCCGTGGCGGTGGTGGCAGCCAACGACGAATTCACCGGCAAGCTGGTGGCCGAAGCATTGGAGCGGGTGGGCGCCGATGGGATTGTCGATGTGGAATACGGCACCACCGTCGAAACCCGTCTGGAAGTGGTGGACGGGATGGCTTTCGATCGTGGCTACCTGTCGCACCACATGGTGACGGACATCGAGAGAATGCAGGTGGTGCTGGATAACCCGCTCATTCTGATGACCGACCAGCGGCTGCAATCGCAGGAAGAAGTCGCAGCGCTTCAGACATTGGCGACCCGGAGCAAACGTCCGCTGCTCATCATTGCCGAGGAGGTGGCGCCGGCCTGTGTCATGACGCTGCTCGCATGGCGCGACAACGGCGGCATGCCTGTGGCGGCGATTCATCCACCGGAGTACGGACACTGGCGCAAGGCGATGCTCGAGGACATCGCAATCGTCACAGGCGGCAAGGTGGTTGCCCGCGACCTGGGGGGGAAGCTGGAAGCCACCGAATTGCGCGACCTCGGTAGCGCGCGGCAGGTGCGCATCTCCTCGAACCAGACCATTATCACGGCCGGTGGCGGCGATCCTGCGGCGGTCGTGGCGCGCCGTCAGCAGGTGGCGCGCCAGTATGAGATGGCGCCGGAGAACGTTGAGCGCGACAAGTTCCAGGTACGTCTTGCCAAACTCTCGGGCGGCACTGCGCTGATTCTTGCGGGTGGCGCGACGCCAGTCGAGCAGAAACGCCGGCTACATCTGATCGACGATGCGATTCACGCGGCGCGCGCGGCGATTGCCGAAGGCGTCGTCCCTGGGGGCGGCATGGCCTTGTTGCGGGTTTCGTCCGAACTGGAGGGCGTCATTGCTCGTAGCCACGGCAGCGTGCAGCAAGGCGCACGGCTCTTGCAGCGTGCGTTGGCGAAGCCGCTCTTTCACATCGCGACCAATTGCGGCCTCGACGGCGCGGCCATCGTTGGCGAAGCGGTGCGGGCAAAACCCGGCATGGGTCTCGACGCGCGTAGCGGGGCTTTCGTCAATCTCGTCGAAGCAGGCATCATCGATCCGGTAAAGGTCAGCTACAGCGCGGTGCGCAATGCAGCCTCGGTAGCAGGGCTGATTCTCACCACTCAGACGCTGATCGCCAAGAAGCCGGAGACGATCGATCCGACCGCCGGACCGGCGCTAGGCGCAGGCGCCGAACTGCTCGGTCGCCAATAGACGCATGAGATTGACATAGCCGGTCCCCCTATCCGTGGACCGGCACAACAAGGCCGCTGCCGGCACGAACCGGGCGGCCTCCTGTAGAAGGAGACGAACGATGGCTACAGGAACGACCCGCCACTTCAGCGCAATTGCGATGACTGCCCGGTATCTTGGCGTGCTGCCTTCGAGGCGCCTCGTCAAGTTCACACTGGGCTGGAGCATCACGCTGAGTGGGACAGGTATTCTCGTAAACGATGTAAGCGCAACGATCGCTCCGTTTTTACGCGGCGTCGCGGGTGCGATCATTAAAGCAATGGTGTAAGCGAAATGCCTGTCCGTTTGAGCGGCCGCTGTTGCGAATTGCGATGGGAAGGAGAGCGCACGCATCGATGATCGCGTTTGGCGAACGCGTCTGACGTATTCAGGGGCAAGACCAACGAAGCCATGAAAGGGGCGCGATCCGCTGTGCTGACCGTGTTTCCCCCAAAAGACATGCTGAAAATCCAGAGCTATACTGATCGCGCGTTAGCTGCTGGGTTTAAAAAATAGGAGTCCACCAGATACGCCCAGCCAGAACATTCCAGCTAGTCAAGACGAAGCCAGCCGTAGAGCCCGGTTCCGCGTTGACCCATCGCCCAGGAGGAAAGTTGTGGCGAGGAGACATCAGATTGGCAGCATGTTGGGTCTAGGTGATCAGGCCGCGATGCGCAGCATCGTGGCCAACGCGCAGCGCGCCAATCTCCGTCATTCCGACAGGGGTACGATGCTCGCATGGGAGCGCTTTCTGGCGGGCGAGCCGTCGACGTCTGCTCCGCCGGCGCTCATCGACTCATGGCAACGCAGCTTGCAGTCCGGCGTCAGTCCGACTGCGGTCTCGGCGCCGATCGCGGTACACGGCGACGAGGTTGCGGCGCTGTGCTGGCGCCATCGCGACCTGCTGGCAGCGGCCGACCGCCTGTTCACGGTCACGGCCGACCTTTTCGCCGATTCACATTCAATCCTGCTGCTCACGAACCAGGACGGCGTGATCCTTAAAGCGGCCGGCGATTTGCGCACGCAGGCGGCGGGCGAAAAAATCCATTTGACGCTCGGTGGGGACTGGGGCGAGGGCAGAGCTGGCACCAATGGTATCGGCACCGCGCTGGCGACCCGCGAGCCAACCTATATCCACGGCTCCGAGCACTTCTGTGAAGGCATCAAGTCATGGAGTTGTGCAGCGGCGCCGATTTGCGAACCGGGCACTGGAGCAGTGATCGGTGTGCTCGATATTTCCGGTCCGCCTTCCACCTATCAGATCAACAACCTCACGTTGGCCGTGACCGCGGCACGCCAGATCGAAATGGTGCTGGCCGAGCAGGCTGCGCGCGAGCATATGCGTTTGTTGGCCTTTTGTCTGCAACGGTTGTCGTCGTCGGATGCAACCGGCATGGTTGCGATAGACCGCAGTGGCCGGCTCGTGCATACCACGGGCAGAGTGGCATTGCCGGTCGGCATTGGCGAGCGTTTCCCGGGGATGAACGAGACTTCCGCCGTGGAGGACTGGGCGCAGCATTTGCCCGCAGGGCTAAGCGCCGAATGGTTCAATCCTGTCGTCGTCGACGGTAGCACCATTGGGGCAATGCTAGTCGTGCCGGCGCGAACCCGCCCCATCAATGTGCGGGTCGCGGAGCGCAACGGAGAGGCTGATCCGCTGCGCAACTGCTTCGCGCAGATCCAGGGGCAAAGTGCGGCGATGCTGGCCGCCGTCACTCGCGGGCGCCAACTTGCCAGCAGGCGCGTACCAGTGCTGATCGAGGGCGAAACAGGGGTTGGCAAGGAACTGTTCGCGCGCGCTATTCATGGTGAAGAAGGCGGAGGCGGCCCGTTCGTCGCCTATAACTGCGGGGCGGCGTCGAAAGAACTGATTGCCAGCGAGTTATTCGGTCACGTGCGCGGTGCTTTTACTGGCGCGACAACGGAAGGGCGGGCCGGCCGTTTCGAGCTGGCTCATGGTGGGACGCTCTGTCTCGACGAGATCGGTGAGATGCCGCTCGAGTTGCAACCTGTCCTCTTGCGTGTACTGGAAGAAGGCATCATCTACCGGCTTGGTGACACGCAGCCGCGGCGCGTCGATGTGCGCCTGCTGGCAATGACCAACCGCAATCTGCGCGAGGAGGTCGAGTCCGGTCACTTTCGCCGCGATCTGTATTACCGGATCAGTGTTACGCGTATACGTATTCCGCCGCTGCGTGAACGGGACATTGATATCGATCTGCTCGTCGAGCACTTTAACCGGAAGCTTGCCTTGCGCCACGGGGTCCCCGAACGACAACTGAGCGCGGAGATCATGGCGGTGTTGCGCGCCTATTCGTGGCCGGGCAACGTAAGGGAAATGCGCAACGTGATCGAGAATATGCTTTTGACGTCCAGTGAACCCGCTGTGTCGTTCGATGATCTGCCTGCCGAGTTGCTCGATGAAATCGCGACGTCTGGAGCCGTACCGTCGCTGCGGGACGATGGGGCGAGTCTCGAAGAAACGGAGCGTTTAGCCATTGCACGCGCAGTGCACAATGCGCACGGCAACCTTGCGCAGGCCTCCCGCGCCTTAGGCGTTTCACGCAGCACGCTTTATCGCAAGATCGAGCTTTATCAGCTGGAAGGTATCGTCAAACCAGCGGGAAAGGAATGAGGTTGTGCGGATGAAAGTCTGGCACACCCGGAAGTTCATGCATGACAATACCCGGGTTATTTACTTCCGGCCTGCACGCGGGGGCTTTACGCTGGGGCGTTGCTTTGAAATGCTGCGCATAGCCGCGGGAGCGCCCTGCATGAAACGCGTAATCGCGGCCTCGATGATTCCGTCGAGATCATCCGGAACTGGCATGTCGTACACCCAACGGCGCAAGGCCAGATAAAACAGTTCACCGTGCAGGCCCCAAGCCACTTCCATCTCTTCCGCCGAAGGAGGGGTTTTTCGCGCCCTGGGGCCTTCCGCCAATAAGCGCAACTCGATGGCCAAGGGCGCAATTACCTTTGCCTGAATGAGCGCGAGGTAGCGCTGACTGATGCCGACGCCCTTCAGGCCAGAAAACACGAAGATCCTCACCCAGTCATAGCGGAAGATGGCGTGGAGATAGGCTTTGTAGAAATCCGTCAGGCGGGCTTCCAGTGGTCGCTTCGGCTGACGCAGCAGGCTCTCCCATTCGGGCTGCCAACGGCCGAGATAAACCTCCTCGTACACGCGGTCAATCAGCGCCTCCTTGGTGGGAAAGTACCGGAAGAGGTTCTGGTGCGTGATGCCGAGTCGCTGCGCGAGTTCCCGCAGCCCCCCGTCGAAGCCCACTTCGGCGAAGAAGTTCACGGCGCCCTCGATAATTTCCCGCTCGCGGTCCTGAGGCGCAAGGCGTCGCCGCCGTAGTGGCGCAGCGGCCGTTGACGGGATGCGAGCAGTGCGCGCAGCGGAAGCAGGTTTCTCGATCAGTTTGGTCATCCCACTAGGTTACCTGTGAGCGACCATTCGGTAAATAGCCTGAAGACCTTGCGGGACGGTCCTCTCACGCACACCAAATGCCCTCTTGCGGACTGCTAGTTGCCACTCGGTAATTTGTGTTACGCTGATATCACGTGGAGTACATGCCAGTGCCGACGCGGTCGAAACTGGTTCGCTATCGAAAGGAGACAGGTCCATGGAGCTATCTGGGCAGCAGATTGTCGCTGCACCGCGACAAGCGGTTTGGGACGCATTAAATGACCCGCGGGCGCTTTACGAATGCATTCCAGGGTGCGAGGACATCGAAAAAGTATCCGCTGAAGAGACGCGGGTGCGGGTCGCGGTGAAACTGGGCCCGGTGCGTGCCCGATTTACCGGGAAAATGCTCATGTCAGACGTCACGCCTGCGGAGCGATGTAAGCTCACCTTCGAGGGCGCCGGCGGGGCTGCCGGATTCGCAAAAGGGTCCTCGCGGGTTGAACTGTCCGACGAGGGAAGGGAGACCAAACTCACCTATTCTGTTGATGCGTCCGTGGGGGGCAAGCTCGGGCAGATTGGCGGACGACTCATCGACTCATCCGCCAAGAAAATGGCCGATGAGTTCTTTGGATCGCTAGATCGCTATTTGACAGGAGGCGCGCTTTCGCGCGAGAGCGCACGCGAGCAGGCGCCGACTACGAACGTGGCAGATATTGCCGATCTGCCAAGGTCCGCTCCCGAGAAGCTATCTGTGCGCGATACGTCGGTGGGTCGCGGCGCATGGACTGGCGGTCTTATGCCAGAACTCTACCGCGTCGGCTGGTTCGCGCTTGGGGTGGCAGTCACGCTGTTGCTGAAGCATTCGTTCTGAGAAGGGGTGCCCATGAAAGCTCCTGAATTTGACTATGTGCGAGCCAGATCACTTGAAGAGGTGTTCGCACTACTGGACGAGTATGGCGATGAGGCGCGGATTCTGGCGGGCGGTCAGACGCTGCTTGCGACCATGAACATGCGGCTATCCGAGCCGCAAATTCTGGTGGACATCGCAGGCCTGTCGGCTCTGAAGCAGGTATCAGTCGTTGGCGATGTCTTGCGTATCGGTGCAATGGTGACGCATGCGGAGATCGAAGATTCGCCGGTGGTGCGCGAGCATGCGCCCCTGCTCTCGGAGGTTGCGCCCTTTGTCGCACACCGCGCCATTCGTAATCTGGGCACGTTCGGCGGATCGATAGCATTCGCGGATCCCGCTGCGGAGTGGCCTTGCATTCTGGTTGCAGTGAGGGGAGTTGTAATTGCACAAGGCGTTGAAGGTCAACGTCGAATCCCGGCGGACGAGTTCTTTATCGATCTCTACACGACTGCGCTACGCCCGGGCGAAATCATCGTCGCGTTGGATATCCCTCTCAAGGGGCCAAAATCCATTTACGCGTTCGACGAATTGACCCGGCGTCATGGAGATTACGCCATCGTTGGTGCAGTTATCACAGGCAACGCCTCCGAAAAAGGCCTTCTCAAAGATGCGCGAATTGTCTTCCTTGGTACAGGTAACAAGCCGGACCGGGCGCATGCGGTCGAGCAGCAACTCGAGACGACATCACTTACGCGTGCTACGGCGGCAAGCTTTGCGCGGGCGCTCGACATCAGCCCCGGAGGCGATCTCTACACCTCGGCCGAAACCAAGCTCCACCTTGCGCGGGTTACCCTCGAGAGATTGCTGTCGAAACTGGCTTTGACGCTGGAGGTATCTGAACATGACTGATCGCCAAACTGTCCGGCTGGTTGTCAACGGCAAGAGCGTGACGACGACAGTCGAGCCGCGGATGCACCTGATTGATTTCTTGCGGGACGAATTGCAGATTAAAGGCGCTCGCGTTGGTTGCGAGCATGGGGTATGCGGGGCATGCACTGTCCGTCTGAACGGGCAGATGGTGCGAGGCTGCCTTGTGCTCGCCGTTCGGGCGACAAACTGCACGGTTGAAACCCTCGAAGGCGCAAGTGACCGCGGCGATCTCGCTGCCTTGCAGGCGGCCTTTCATGCGCGCAACGCCTTGCAGTGCGGTTTTTGCACGGCAGGTATGCTGCTCACAGCAGCGGAGCTGGTTGCGACCAGGCCGGATTCCAGTCGCGAGGAGATCCGGGAGTTCATGTCGGGTAACTACTGTCGCTGTACGGGTTACCAAGCCATTGTCGATGCGATTGAGGACGTTCTGAGCGCTCGCTCCGGAAGCGTTGCTGGAGGGCAAAAATGCTGACGCCAACGAAAAGCGAACAGCGTATCGCTGACGAACTGCGCTACATCGGCGCGCCTGTGGCGAGACCGAACGCGCTGAGATTACTGCAGGGCCGAGGCGTGTACGTGGACGATATTGTGCTGCCACGCATGGTTCACGTGGTTTACTGGCGCAGTCCGATTGCACATGGCCGCATCACCTCGTTCGACGCGAGCTTTGCCACGATGATGCCTGGCGTGATAGGTGTATTCGGAGCGGAGGATATCGCCGATATCTGTACTCCATGGGTGGGTACACTTGCTCACCTGCCAGGCATGAAGTCCCCGCCGCAATATCCACTTGCGCGGGGGCATCTATGTTGGCAAGGCGAACCGGTCTTTGCGGTGGTCGCTGAAACCCGGCATCAGGCTGAAGATGCACTCGCATACCTGCGGATTGAATGGGACGAGCTGCCCGTCGTCGCGAATATGGAGCGGGCGCTGGACCCTGACTCGCCCCTCATCCACCCGGAATTGGGCGATAACCTGTGCCTTACGCGAACAATCGACAACGGAGCCGTGGATGCTACGTTTGCGAGTGCTGATGTTGTCGTTGAAGAGTCGTATCGGTTCGGACGTCACACGGGCGTGACCATGGAGACGCGCTCGGTACTGGCCGACTTCAACGCTGCCGAGCACACTTTGACCGTGTACCACTCGCATCAGGCGCCGCACATGATGCAGGATTTGTACAGCCGACATCTGAATCTTCCGGAAACATCGGTTCGCGTCATCTGCAAGGACGTGGGAGGGTCATTTGGAATCAAGGTGCACTCCTATCCGGATGACTTCGCGACGGTAGCGCTGTCGAAACTGCTAAAACGTCCCATCAAATTCGTTGCCGACCGACTCGAGTCATTCACGAGCGACGTCCATGCGCGAGACCATCTGGTAAAGGCACGGCTTGCCGCGACAAAAGATGGCCGTATCCTCGCGTTCGAAATCGACGATCTTACCGGCGTTGGGCCTTATTCAGTGTATCCGCGGACGAGCGGCATCGAGGGCAATCAGGTTCTTAACATCACCGGCGGCCCTTACCAGCACGAAAACTATAGAGCACGACTGCGCGTCGTATTCCAGAACAAGCCCCCCATGAGCCAGTACCGGGGAGTCGGACATCCAATCGCATGTGCCGTAACCGAGGGGATTGTCGACCTGGCCGCTTCAAAGCTCGGAATCGATCCGCTCGCGTTCAGAAAAATGAACGTAATGCATGACGATACCTATCCGCGCACGGGGGCATCGGGGATCAAGCTTGAAGGGCTCTCTCATGACGCGTGCCTCGCCCGTATTGAAAGACTGGCTGACTACGACGGGCTTCGCGACGAGCAACGTCGTTTGCGGGAGGACGGTGTGTTTCGCGGAATCGGCATTGCCGCGATGGTCGAACTGACCAATCCCGGCCCGGCGTTCTATGGCATCGGTGGTGCGCGCATCGCGGCGCAGGACGGGGCAACCGTCCGTCTGGACGCGGGTGGCGGCATTACAGTGATGGTTAGCGTTGGAGAGCAGGGCCAAGGGAGCGAGACCATCTTCGCCCAGATTGCTGCGGACGCCCTTTCGATGCCGATCGACCGGGTCCGCGTCATTACAGGCGACACGTCAGTTACACCGTATGGTGGCGGCACGTGGGCATCGAGAGGGGCCGGCATTGGCGGCGAGGCTGTGCTTCAGGCGTCGAACGCATTGGGAATGCAGTTGATTGAGTTTGCCTCTGCTGTGCACGAGCGCTCGTCCGAAGGGCTCAAGCTCTTTAACGGACAGGTGATAGACGCAGAAAACGGCGCCTCTCTGATCGACCTTAAAGACCTCGCGAGTAAGGCCTATTTTCGCCCGGACACTCTGCCGAGGGATTTCCAGCCTGAGCTATCCGCGACACGACACTATTCGCAGCGCGATTATCCATTCGTGTTTACCAACGGCGTACATATCGCATACGTCGAGGTCGACGTGGATACCGGCATGGTGAAGTTACTGAAGCACTGGGTCGTCGAGGATTGCGGACGCGTGATTAACCCGATGTTGGTGGACGAACAGATTCGTGGCGCGGTTGTGCAGGGCATTGGTGGCGTTCTGTTCGAAGAGTGTCTTTACGACGAAGCAGGTCTTCTCAGGAATGGCAGCATGGCAGACTATCTTGTGCCGATGGCCTCCGAAATGCCGGACATCGAAATCGCACACGTAGAGACGCGGACCAAAACTTCGGCCCTCGGCGCTAAAGGGGCGGGGGAGGCGGGATCGGCAGGGGCGCCGGCAGCCGTGATGAATGCAATCAATGATGCACTCGCGCCATTTCATGCCCGAGTCACTTCACATCCCATTACGCCAGAGAAGATCCTGGTGGCGCTTGGGAAAGTGAAACCGGGTCGCGCGTGACGGGACCGCGCTTTATGGGCCTGTACGAAGCCTTCCACCGCGGCGTAATGCGGTCATCGCTGCTCAACGGCTGGTAGGCAACCAGCCCTTTCAGCGCACTGGCGCCGGGTAGTCTTTCCACAGCCACTCGAGTGCTTCGGCCATGGTTTGTGCTTCGGTGGCGCCGTCGACGTGACCGGCATTGCGGGAGAACACGAACTGGTAGTGGTAGCCCTTGGTGGCGAGCACGCGCGCCATGTCCTCGTTGGCCGCAGTCCAGTCATGCATGCCATCGGCAAGAGGCGCGGCCGGATAAAAAAGATCGCGGTCCCCCGCCTCGAACCAATACCGGATCGGCTTGCGCGGCGCATTAGGGATCAGCGGCGCACCATCGGACGCGCTTGCAGGCGTCACCGTATTTCCTGTCACGGTGAGGTTCGGCTTGATCGGCCCCGGCCACACATCGTGGTACTGCCATGCGCCACCAGGAAGCGCTGTGTCATGCGGCCATTGCTGGTTCACCATTGTTGGCGAGTAGCCAAGTACGCGGTGATAGAGATCGGGGCGGAACCAGGCCATGGTAAAGGCGGCGGCAGCACTGGAGCTGAAGCCCATGGTCGCACGCCGATCCGGATCCTTCGTCAACCGCACATGCGCATTCTGTTCGACGCGCGGCAACACCTCCTGTTCGACCCATTCGGCGTAGGTGCCGGACACGGTGTCATATTCGCGGCCCCGTTCGCTGCCTTGGGCATCCTGTCCGCCGGCGCCTATGCCGATGGCTATCATTGGCGGCAGCTTGTGCGCGTGGATGAGGTTGTCCAGCACGTTGAACAGCATCTGCTCCTTGAAGAAGCTGTGGCTGCCGCCGTCACCGTACACGATAAATGGCGCTGCAGTGCCCGCGACGTAACCGGCCGGCACATAGACATCGACCTCGCGACTCCAACTGCCAGCATGGCTCGCGGGCACCAGAAGATCGGATTTGTCGCCAGGAGCGGTCGAAGCAGAATTCACCGCCGAATTCCTGCATCCGGGCATGTCGTCACGAACCATGCCGGGACGGTAGATGACGCTGTCTGCCGAAGTCATGATGAAGGTATGGACCGTACCGTGTGGCACATCGGCCTGAGCGACAGTCTCTGGCGAGGGCTGATGTGTCGCACCGATAATGAAGTTGCCGTCGCTATTGATCGACGGAACCTGGCCATCCGGCAGTTCCGTCGCTTTCGGATACTTTGGATTGTGCGGGTCGCGAGTGGGCGGAGTCGTCTTCAGATCCAGCCCCGCCGTATCGATGAAGAACGGCGCCTTTGGATCGGTTGTGTTGGCACCAGCCGGAACCGACGCATTGGGTGGCACGCAAGCGGTATCGGCGGCGATGGCCGGCATGGCCGCAGCCGTCGAGAGCAGTGCTGCCACGAGAACAGCATGGGCTTTGGTCATCTGTGATCTCCTCCCTCTGTGGGCACGCCAGCCCGTGTCGATTCGACTAGTGTCTGAACCGTTTCGTACAATAGTCGAAGCGAGGAGACAACGTCAAGTCTAGTAGCGCCTGGGCTTTGCGATAGGTGTTAGGTGTACGAACGGAATATATGTCGGCTACGCCATGTTCGCGACAGCCTCCTGCCATGAAGCCTTTCTATCATCGACATGCGCCCGCTATCTGCGGTCCGACCTGCTGGGGAAAACAGAACAACCGATGGAATCCCGCTCATGATCAACGTTATCCGCACGATAGTTGTCGTCGCGCTTGCCATGCTCACGTTCGACGCCGTTGCGGCGCCGGTGATCCAGACTCAAAGCGGCCAATTGAGTGGCGCCTGGGACGGGCACGTGTTCTCCTTCAAGGGCATTCCTTACGCGGAGCCACCGGTAGGTCCGCTGCGTTGGCGCCCGCCCGCGCCCCCGGTATCCTGGCAAGGTGTGCGCGATGCCACGAAGTTCGGAGCCAGTTGCGAACAGGCTCGGCGCGACCCGACTGTGGTCATTCCCTGGACCGCGGAATACACCTCTACTCCGTCATTTAGCGAAGACTGCCTGTTCCTGAACATCTGGACACCTGCGCTGCATCCTGCCAGCAAGCTGCCGGTCGTCGTATGGATTCACGGTGGCGGCTTCGACCATGGCTCCGCTGAAGTGCCGGTCTTCCGCGGCAATCACCTTGCGCAACAAGGCATCGTCGTCGTCTCGATCAACTATCGGCTGGGCCTGTTCGGTTTTCTTGCCGATTCCTTGCTCGATGCCGAGCAGGGTAGTTCGGGCGAGTACGGCATGATGGACCAGGTTGCCGCGCTGGAATGGGTCAAGGCTAATATCGCGAGCTTCGGCGGGGACCCGGCGCAGGTGACGATCGAAGGGCAATCAGCTGGAGCGATGGCTGTGCATCACCTGCTCGCTGCGCCGTCGGCCGAAGGGCTGTTCGCGCGCGCGATTGCGCAAAGTAATTCGTGGGCAGATTCGACGCTCGTCCCCCGCGAGCGCGCCGAGGCGGTCGGCGAGAAACTCGTAAACCTGACAGGCGCTACGACGCTCGAAGCGCTTCGCGCCGTCCCTGCGGACCAGCTTCTTGCGTTGCAGGCCGATCCGCGTCTGGGCGATCACGTGAGCTTCTTCCCTGTCGACGACGGCAAATTCATTCCTGACGGCTCGAAGGAACGCAGCGATGTGCCGGTGCTGCTCGGCTCGAACCATGACGAAGCCAGTGCTTTTAGCCCGACGTGGCAGATCAGCACGACGCAAGCGTACCAGACACTGCTCGACCAGCGCTTCGCTCCGTTGTCTGCCCGATTTGCCGCACTTTATCCGGCGCAAGACGATGCGGCCGTACCGTCGGCGGTGCGGCAACTATTGGCCGATTCCGCTTCGGCCGGTGTGATTGCGTGGTCGAAAGCGCGCGACAGCCGCGCGGCACCCGCCTATGGCTATCGCTACACCCATGCGGAGCCGGGTCCGCTTGCCGCGCGTTTTGCGACGTTTCATAGTTCAGAGGTTCCTTACGTGTTCGGCACGCTGGAGTATGGTCATCGTCCCTTTACCGCGAAGGACCATGCGATCTCGCGGCAACTCCAGTCCTACTGGGTCAATTTCATCCGCACCGGAAATCCGAACGGCCCGGGCCTGATGACCTGGCCGCAGCTCGATAGCGGCAATTTCATGCAGTTGGGTGACAAGCAGATGGTCACACCCTTGCTGTCGAAGGCGCAGCGCGATGCGTTCAGTGATTGGCTCGCGGCGGGTGGGAAGATTGGGTTGTTCTAAGGTGGCGCGTAGCGCTCGAGCCAGGTCGTTAATCATTTCGCGGGCTTGCCGGCAAACAGAAACCCGCTGAGTGCAAGTAACGGGAACAGCATGCCGACGACCGCGACCCAGCTCCAGCCACTGTGCCTGTACAGCGTGCTCGCGATTGCGGAGCCGACGACGCCGCCCACGAAGACGCTCGTCATGTAAATCGAATTCAGACGGTTGTGGCTGTCCGGATCGAGTTGGTAAATTTCGCGCTGACCCAGGACAAGGTTCATCTGCACGGCGAAGCCGAGCAGCAGGCCGGTGCCGACGAGCCCGAACACGCCGAGGCGCGGAACCAGCATGACCGGCAGGTAGCCGATCGCCGCCAGTGCGAGCGCGAACGCCGTTGCGCGATGCGTGTGGCCGGCGTCGGCGAGGCGCCCGGAGATCGGTGCAGACGTCGCGCCCATCGCGCCGACCAGTGAGAACACGGCGACCGCCGTCTGCGACAGATGGTAGTAATTCATCAGCTCGATCGGTACCGCAGTCCAGAACAGACTAAACGGGCGCGGGCAATAGATTTCATTCCCGGGCGGAATATCTACGCGGGAGGTGTGAGGCGGCAGGAGCGCGGAAGCCTGTGCCTCGCCCGTCCCCTATGGATGGCGCCCGGCTCGCTTTCCTTTAAAACTGAGACGCATGGTCAAGCCTGGCAATAAAAATCGGTCACGATTTCGGGGATTGCCAGAAACGGCGCAGGGCAGCCCTTGAAGGTCCGGCCCAAATAAAGGAGGCCAATCGGGTTGGCTGGCGGCCGTCCTCTGAGCGAGTTTTGAAGGGTTGACTGCAGGTTACGATGCTCACTAAAACTAACACTTACAACAATAATTCGTCTCTTTCGCTGGGCAACAAGATACGCGCGCTTCGGCAACGGCTAAAGCGCACGCTCGATGTCACAGCGGCAGCAGCGCGCATTTCCAAGCCCTTTCTGTCGCAGATAGAACGCGGCCTCGCCACCCCGTCTCTTACGTCGCTGGCAGGGATTGCGAGCGCACTCGGTGTCACGGTGCAGTATTTTGTCGACACGCCCAGCGAAGAGCGCTCGGTGAGTCGCGGCGACCAGTTGAAGTTTTTCGGTTTCGCGGATTCCGCGAACCTGTTCGCGCGGCTGACCAACCTGACGGAGGGCCGCCAACTGGAAGCGATCCTCGTCAAAATGCCGCCCGGACAGAAGCGCTCCGAAGTGAATACCCATGCCGGCGAAGAGTTTTTGTATGTGATCAGCGGCAAGGTGTCGTTAACGCTGGAAGGCAAAACGTTCTTGCTGCAAGCGGGCGATAGCGCTCATTACGAATCAACGACGCCGCACAGCTGGGCAAATATGGCTCTCATCGAGTCGGTGGTTGTCTGGGTGGGTACGCCAAGGCTTTTTTAGACCGCTGGCATTCTTCGCCTGAAGTCACGCGCATAGGAACACAAGGAGGTTTTATGTTTGAGTCAGCATCATGGCTGAACCGTCCAGCCCAGTTCGAAGTGAGCGAGAACAAGCTGAAGATCTGGACCGACGAAAAAACCGATTTCTGGAGAGAGACGCACTACGGCTTCACCCGAGATTCAGGACACGCTTATGGTGTCGACGTGTCCGGTGACTTTACTGCTCAGGTGCGCGTCAATGGGTGCTTCGAGGCACAGTATGATCAGGCGGGTATTTTAGTGCGTGCGGATGCCGAAAACTGGGTCAAGGCCGGAGTGGAACTGTCCGATGAGGTGCTCACGATTTCGTCGGTACTCACGGTCGGGAGTTCCGACTGGGCAGTCGGCGCGTCTCTGCCGACCGGTGAGTTCTGGATTCGCGCTACGGTCAAATCACGCGCATTGCTCCTCCAATACTCTGACGACGGGAACCGCTGGTCCTTGATCAGACTGGCGCCGTTTCCTTTCAACGGCCCGCTATTGGTAGGGCCCATGTGCTGTTCCCCACAGCGTGCCAGGCTGACTGTCGAATTCGACTGCTTTGAGGTTATCCAACCCCCTGTTGGACTGCTGCACGATCCGGCTTGATCATCGTTGATTTCACTAGAGCCAGGCAACGGGCGATGCATGAGAGGCTGCACGGCGTATCCGATATGCTGCCGCCTTCCGAGACTCCGCCCTTCGAGAGTGCGTGAAGCACCCTGGTCCAATGCCTGGCCTATCGGTCAGAACCCACCTGGAAGATCCGGTCCCGTACGACTCTAATTGCCTGCTTGAGGGCGTAAACATCCCGAAGATAGCGCTGCGGAATCCGTATCCGGCTGGCATGCGCATCAATGTTCTCGATTTCATCCCGCCATTGCGCAATCTGATCCGGGGTCGGTTGCCTGTTTCTCCATATCTCGTCTTCTAGCGCTTTGATTTCGCGATACCAGACCACGAGCCGGTTTTTTATCCGCGCCTCCGCCACGCGCGGCAATGCCTGAAGCAAACCTATCAGTAAGGCCATGAAGGGGAGCAGGATCAGCAGTCGCCTTTCGATAAAGCTCGCGAGCCAGAATGGAAGATAGCGCTGCAGAAAGGGGCGGCCGGATTTGAAGTACCGCGTACTTTCGTCCGAGACCGGAAATTCCTCGGTGTTCAGGTTCGGGAACGTGCCGATCGGCGTGAAGTAATCCTCGCCGCCGTGGACGGTCTTAGCCGCGTCCAGAAGCAGGTAGACGAGTGCAGGATGCAGGGAGTCCTTAGCGACGAGCAGAGCGGTAGCGGCCAGCAGCGTGACGTCCGAGCGCGGAAGATCGTTGACGATGCTGGTCGAGCCGCGCGGGAAAACAATCTTGGAGAGAGACGGGAATTTCTGCACCAGGGCATCGGCCTGAGCAAAACTCATCAGCTTCAGATTGCTGTTCAGTAGCGTTCGCTGCATCTCGGCATCCGGCCTGCCGATAAAGAATGCGGCATCCAGACTGCCGTCTTCCAGCCTTTGATAGGCCTTGGCTGCATCCATTTGCAGCAGCGTGGTGTTGCTGCCGGTGATGCCGCTATAGCCAAGCAAGACTTGGGAGACGTTGAGCAGGCCGCTGCCGGCAACCCCAATGCCAACCCTTGTGCCGCGCAACTGTGCCAGGCGGTCGATGGTGGTGTCACCGCGATAAAACACCCAGATCGGCTCATATGAAACAGCAGCGATGGTCTGCAGGTGGTCTGTTTCTTTCGGACTGGTGGTGCCCGATTGGATAAAGCCCACTTCGTATTCGCTATCTGGGTTCGCCAGCCGTTCATAATTTTCGACCGAGCCTGAAGAGCTGCGGATATCAAGCTTTATGCCGTCGCGCTTCAGGATGGGGGCATAACGATCGGCAAAACTGCGATAGATACCCTTGTCCGCCCCAGTTGTGATGACAATCGTGCGCTGGTTGGCTGGCTCAAGTACGGTTGCCAGCGCCCAGCCTAGCACGGCCAGCAGCAGTATCGCGCCAATGATGAGAAGCAGCTGGCGCCCCGGTGTCATGGGGGCCTTCTGGCTACGATGAAGCACTGGGTCGCGCCTGGGCATTTACTTTGATCGCATCCGCATCGGAGTTAGCCATTGTCGATCAATTCTTGCGTAACACCAATCTTACAGTACCAGATTGTCTTGCTGCCGCATCCGCCCGCTATTGCGCGACCTGGCGTCCGGCTCCCGACGATTTCTCGAAGAGCAGAAAACTCGCTGTCAAGAACGTGCTACCTATGCCTACTGCGAGCGGGAAATGCCAGTCGGCGCGCGTTATGACTTGCGGCAGAAGCGCTATCGCAAGCGCGGGAATTGCATGCAGACGAGTCACGCGTAGCATGACGACGCCGAACAGCATGGCCAGGACAGTTGAGGCCATGCCTGGACCAAATGTCGCCAGCGCAGCAACGCCGGCTGCCGCCGCGAGCGTGCATACCGCGGGCAACAGTACCGGCCGCTGGGCCCACGGACAGACGTCTGCATGCGCGAACATTTCGAAGGCAATCACGACGAGCGGCGGGAAAAATACCATTCTCATTCCGGTCGCCATCGAAAGCAGGTAGGTGGCGCCGAGAAACGCTGCGAAGAACGGCACCCACAGGAGCTGCTCGGGCAGCGATTCGATTTCATCGTCGATCCGATCGGCGGCACTCGGCGCGGCGTGTGCGGCTTGTTTGTCGAAGAACCTCCGGTATGTCGAGGACAGGACGGCAAGCGCACCCGTGCCGAGCAGAATCGAGAGCGGATACAGCCAGCTTTTCTCGCCGAGTGAGAGAGCGAGAAAGCAGGCCGAGATGGCCGGCACGATGGGCGAGCGCATCAACTTGAGAATGATGAATGCCCCCACGATGCAGATCGCAATGGACGCAGCGGAATAGGGCAGATAACGGGTGACGAGTACACCCAGCACGGCAGTCACGGCCGGAGAGAGCGCGAGCATCCAGGGCGCGCGGGCCCAGGTGCCGCGCGGACGCAGGAATACGTCGTAGGACAGTGCCGCTAACTCAGGAAAAAGAAGCAAAGTCACGCCGGCCGCCGAAGCGGCTCCGGCGATCCCCGCCATGAAGCAGAGCGAGACAAGCACCGCTAACACGATGCGGCGAGATTCAACAGTTCTCATGTTTCGGACCTATATATGTGCACAGGCCAGTCGGTAGGTTGAGCGGGACATGATGGGCCAGCCGATGTGCGCGACCAGCAGGTTGCCCAACACGGTGTCTGGCGCTTTGATGGCTGGTCAGGGACGTGCTCATCGGGCAATAAACCTTGTCGGCTGAAGAAGTCCCCATGGTAGACACATCAGCTTCGTGCGAATATTCCCCATAACCGCACGGCATCCTTGGGAAAATGCACCGATGTTCGATTGGGAAAATATGCGTCATTTCCTCGCGCTCGCCCGCATCGGTACGTTTTCGGGGGCCGCGCGCAGTCTGAAGGTCGATCACGCGACGGTGAGCCGACGCTTGAGCGCATTGGAGGACGAGATGAAGACCCGTCTGGTTGAGCGTTTGCCCCGATCCTGCAAGCTCACTCAGGCTGGCCAGCGGGTGTTCGAACTGGCCCAGGGAATGGAAGAGAATGCCTACGCGATCGAGCGCTTCCTGGATGTCAGCCTTTCCCCACTAAGCGGCAAGGTCTCACTGAGCGCCCCGCCTGTACTGGTAGCCAGTTTTTTGGTGAAGCACCTTGCGGACTTCCGGATTGCACATCCAGGCGTGCAGTTGTCTGTTTCGGGCGAGCCACGGCAAGTTTCGCTGAGTCGACGCGAAGCGGACATCGCCCTACGGCTGGTTCGGCCAAAAGAAGCGACTACGGTGGTACGAAAGCTGGGGCGTATGTCGTTTAACCTTTACGCAAGCAAGGACTACCCGCATCTGCACAATCCGGCTGCCTGGGAGTTCATCGTCTACGATGCCGGAATCGCGGATAGGCCACAGCAGACCTGGTTGATGAACGTCGTAAGAGGGCGGCCCATTGCATGCGAAATCGGCGACATCACGGGTCACCTTGCAGCGGCTCAGGCAGGCGCCGGCGTGGCTGGCCTACCGTGCTTCGTCGCAGACACTGATCCGAATCTGCGGCGCGTCGCCTACGATGGCGAACGATTTTCACGGGATATCTGGATGGCCGTGCATCGGGATCTGCGCCGTTTGCCGCAAGTACGGGCAGTCATGGACTTTCTACTAAAAATCATCGCGGAAAATGCGGCGTTTACAACGAGCGATTAGAAAGCGTTCCAGATTTTGAGCTGGCTCAGCGTTCATTGCACCTGATCTGATTCATAGCGAGAGGGAGCCATGGTGGCCCGATGAATCCGTGTGGCAAAGATCAAAACGAAATTCCGCCGTCGCATCGCTCCTTAATTATCCTGCCTCGAGACCGACGTCTTGAGCGATGCGAATTCGCGGGGCGAGGCCCCATAACGTGCCTTGAACACGCGGCTAAAGTGCGCCGCATCGGAAAATCCGCAGCGATAAGCGACTTCCTTGGCCCGGACGTTGTCTTTTGCCGTGTCTCCGAGCAGACGTGCCGCCTGCTCCAGTCTTAGCGACCACGCATACCGCATCGGCGACATGCCAGCGGCTTTCAGTGCTCTCGTCAGGGCGCTGGCAGACATGTTCAATTCGGAGGCTATTCTGCTGACGCTGAGGCCGGGATCGGCCAGAAGGCGCAATACGACCTGTCTGGTGCGCAGCACGATGGTGGCGTTGGTGTGCCCACGCGCCGCGGCAGGTGAGCTATCCAAGACCACGTCCAACAGGTCAAGGCACTGCTGGCCAAAACGGTCCAACAGCGTCTCGCTGGTCGCGCCTGACTGCTGAGCGGTGCGAAACATAAATTCACGCACCGCTTTAACGTCATCTGAACCGAGATCGGCCGTATGCGGTTCACTGAAGCTATAGCGGAGTCCTCTGTCTTTCAGCGCGCTGCGGGGCATGCGCAGGATAGCGACTCGCGTCACGTCGCCGTAGAAATCATTAAATCCGTACGACGGGTCGACCACCAGCATGCTGCCAGCGTCGAAACGGTGCATCCGCTTGTTTTGTTCGACGACCAACACCCCGCTTTGCACCACTTTCAGAAAAACATGATCGCCAAGTCCCGCAAGACGGCGTGACGCGGGGGACAAGCGGACTGAAGCCAGCTCGGCCTTTCCAATGCATAGTTCTCCTGCGGGGTGCCAGTCCACCGCCACAGATCTGCCGTCCGCCGGTATGGCATCAAAGCGGCAGTCGATGCCCTCTTCGTGCATGTGATCGATCCATGTGGCTCGATCCAGTGCGCGACCGCACCACTCGCTCAGTACGGTGCGATTTCTCATGATCTTCTCCTAACCAATTCTGCAACCTGACCGACATATTCGGGATCACTAGACATTTCGGCGATGCGCTCCCTTCAGCGCGAGGCATTTTGTAGGTGAACACCAGACCGCCGCATTTATTCCCCAAAACTTCAAGGTCAAGGCGCGCGCGACGAAGCTGAGGCCGGGGGAATGGCAATTTGCGGTGAAAATTTCGCAGGTTACTGGCTCGGTCCCTTAAACAGTTCGCCCATGTCGTACAGCGGCGTGTGAAGGCCACTCGCCGAAGCAAACGCGCGTTTCAGTCAATCGATCTGACATAGCGAGTCAATCTGGCCCTCTGTCTGGTTGATAACCTCGGACCATTCGCGTCGTAATCGACGAAGCTTGAGACAGTCCACTATCGGGAATCAGCATGGTCACAGTGACAAATGAAGAATTCGCCGCGCAGGTTCGGCACAATCAGCGCGAGTTGGCCGCTCGAATCAGCTCGCCTTTTGATTTCATCGTGTGCGGAGCGGGCACTTCGGGATGCGTGGTAGCAGCAAGGCTCGCCGCAGACCCTAACCTGCGGGTTTTGCTTATCGAAGCAGGCGGACATGACGAGACCGAACTCGTACAAGATCCGAACCGCTGGCCATTGACGCTTGGCGGTGAGATGGACTGGGCATTCGTCGCGGACGCTAATCCACAGTTAAACGGACGTGCGCTCGCTTATTCGATGGGAAAGGTACTCGGCGGCGGCTCCAGCATCAATGTGTCGACGTGGTCGCGTGGGCATCAGGCAGACTGGGACTTTTATGCCGCTGAGGCGGCCGATGAGGCGTGGAGCTATCGGGCCGTTCTGGAGTTATATCGCAGCCGAATTGAAAAGTGGGCAGGCGACCCGGACCCCGACTATCGAGGCACACATGGCACGGTGCACGTTCAGCCGGCGCAGGAGCCCTTTCCCTTTTCTGAGCGCCTGCTGGCGGGTGCCGAATCGATGGGGCTCGCCCGCTTTCCCAACGCGAATGGGCGCATGATGGAAGCGGCAGGTGGCAGCGCACTGGTGGACGAAACGGTTTGCAACGGCAAACGGCAGTCGATTTTCCGCTCCTATGTGTACCCGCTGATGGCGCAACCTAATCTGACCGTGCTGACTGGGGCTCTCGCCAGCCGTATTCTTTTCGATGGCCGCCGGGCGACAAAGGTCGAATTCAACTATCAGGGCAACGTAATAATGGCCGAAGCGACTCGCGAAGTCGTTCTTTCATTAGGCGCTATCCACACGCCCAAGCTATTGATGCAATCCGGAATCGGCCCTGCGGCCGAGTTGAGGCACGCTGAGATCCCTGCGTTGCAGATCCTGGAGGGCGTGGGCCGCAATCTGCACGATCACGTGTCCATCGCATCTGTGTGGGCGAGCAAGGGCGAAGTGCTGGGCAGTTCTCCTCGAAGCCAGACAGCGTGTTTCTGGAAAAGCCGTCCTGAGCTGGACAGCCCGAACTTTTATAGCTACGCCATTTCCGGCGCGTATCTCACGCCAGAAAACGCGCTGCGTGCCGATCCACCAGCAAACAGCTGGACCCAGGTGATCGGAATGCGGCCGCAAAGCCGCGGCAGTGTTCACCTCACCGGTGCCGCGCCCACGGACCCCGTGCGGATTAACGCCAATTACCTGGCCGAGCCGCAGGATCTCGCCGACCTGATTAGTGGCCTGAACTTCGCACGCGAAATGGGCAGCGCGCCTGCGCTTGCGGGTTTTAGTGGACATCAGGTCGCGCCATATTCGTTCGAACCTGACGGCCTCTCACAGTACATTCGCGACGGACTCACGACGTTCTGGCATCAAAGTGGCACCGCCAGGATGGGCCGTGATGCCATGTCAGTCGTGGATAGCAAACTGAGAGTTTATGGCGTCGAAGGCTTGCGCGTGGCGGATGCGTCTGTTCTTCCACGAGTCACGAGCGGAAATACCATGGCACCGTGCGTCGTAATTGGTGAGCGTGCAGCAGAGTTCATGCTGCGGCGATAGCTATGGGTTCGTTATAGCGACTGAACCTGCACGACCTTGCCCGGTTTGCCTTCAACCGCTGGGGCGATGCGTTGCCCCTCGGCCGCAAACCTGAACCGCGCTCTCAGGTCGCGGGCTTTTCCGCAGCCACCATTGCGGATCCAAAACTGAGAAATTCGCCGTCCGTGACGGTGCTGTCTCCATAGGGGACGAGCAGTTGCTCGAGTGCTTGCATCCCTGAGCTTGCGGTGCTGCTGCCGAACTCGGACATGGCCTTCAGCAGTTCTGTATTGGCTATCGAACCGTTTTTGTCGGTGTCCAGCGCAGCGAAGATATGGTTCGCTTGATTCTTCGTTCCACCAAACTGCTGGATCACCTTCTCGGCGGCCGACTGCGAAATGCTGCCGTCGTATGCGTCGTCGCTCGTGGGCGGGGTGATAAGGCCGGCCGGCATTTGCTGCGCTAATGTCGTAAGTGGGTCACCTGACGACGCTACCGAACTGGACATCTTGCCGACGGCCATGCTGATACCGCCCGGATCAGTCATCGAGACGTCAAAGCCTGTCGCGGCAAGCGCTTCACAAACCTGCATTGCGTAGTCAGTGATCGACTCCTTAGGTGATTGCGCCGCAGAGAGCTTCGGTTAAGCGAATGGATCGGCGACCGTATTTGCGTCGGATTCTAGAGGCGGGCATTTCAAGGGTCTAGTCTCCTTTCGCTCCCAACTGTGTGGACCGTTGTGTCCACTCACGCGGCACTTTGTCGTGGTACTTTTTTTGAGGGGTCGCAGACGTGTTTACATGAAAAATCGTTAGGGACAATACGGGGAAGGGTGCACGAATCGCAAATTGTCAGTTTCCAGATTGATGCAAAAACTGCTCGCGTTGTAGCTGGCGCGGCAAGCATGAGGTAGGGGAAAATTGTGTTTAAACGCGGTCGCTCTGACCTAGGCTATTCAAGCGTCCCTATCAGTCGAAGGAATGAAAGAGGTGGATGGTTTTAACGCGTTCGGTGCCTTTATGCATGTCGCCGAATCGGGTAGCTTTACCGCCGCAGCGAGGCGTCTTGGCATATCCACGTCGGCGGTTGGAAAGGCCGCGAGCCGGCTGGAGAACAAACTGTCGGTCAGACTCTTTCATCGAAATGCACGCAGTGTGGCGCTCACCCAGGAAGGCGAGTTATTACTGCAAAGTTGCATGCGAATCGTCTCGGAGATGGACGCGGTGCAGCAGATGCTCAGGTCGGCGAAGGGGACGCCCGCCGGTAGGCTTCGCCTGAGTCTGCCCATGCTCCCTGCGTTGCTCGTTCCAGCACTAAACAAGTTCGCGCAGGCTTATCCTGCGATCGAACTGGACCTGGTGTTCAGTGATCATCTTGTCGACCTGATCGACGATGGCTTCGACGTTGCGGTTCGAATCGGAGAGGCAAACGATTCGCGGCTAGTCTCGCGCGACCTGGGTGTCTACCGGCTGGTTCTCGTTGGCTCGCGAGAGTACTTTTTGCGCGCTGGAAAGCCGCAATCAGTGAACGATCTTCGCTCGCATAGGTGCCTGCATCATAGGTGCGCGACGACGGGAAAACTGGAACCATGGCCGCTGATCAGTTCAGCAGAAGCAGCGCACGAGTCGGTCGTGCCGGTTACTGCTGTCGCCAATACGATAGAGGCGATGGCGAGGCTCGTGGAATGCGGATTCGGCATGGCGTGTTTGCCTGATTTTGCAGTCAGGAAGCAGCTTGCTGAAGGTTTGGTTGCGACGGTCCTGGACGATGGGATCGTGGGTTCGAACGTCATTCGAGCGGTTTGGCCGTCGAGCAGACATCTGGCGCCTAAAATTCGCGTGTTCGTCGACTTCATGGCGCAACACCTGTTTGCCGCGTCGGATTAGTTTTGATAGCGCCAAGTGCCGACGACTTTCTCTAGCTGCGACGTGTCGATGAACGCCCGAACCTTCGCAGACGTATGTTTTCCTGGCGGAATGACGACCTGGATAGGCGCCGTGGTTGCCCATTCGTCATAGATACTTACCAGACGGCCGCTCTCGAAGTCAGCCCCGATCGTAAAGTCGGGCAGTCGGGCAACTCCGGCTCCGGCAACAGCGGCGGCGCGGCATGCCGGCATCGTGTCCATGAGGAGTGCCTGTGAAAAAAATGAGCTCTTTTTGTTCGCCGCGAGCGTTCTTAAGCTGGCATCGTGTGGGGTGAGCCAGGACAGAAAGACCGATAAAGGGGAGGGTGGACGTTGAGGGTGGGTCGTCGCTCAATTTGTGCGAGGCCAGAAAGGCGGGACTTGCCATCAACCACTTCGAGAATTCCCCGATACGGACTGCGCCCGCTTTAACAGCATGGGCGAAATACTCGAAAGAATCAGCACAACAAAATGTTTTCGGGGGGACTTTGATCAATATGTGGGGCGACGTCCCATGGCGCCCCGAGGGGGGATAATATCAAGGAAACGATCTATATGAGCAGCGCAAGAGACATAAACTAGACACCAAGGGCGACGTTCGGCTTTGTCCCGATATGCACGGTGGCAAACGTATCGATCGCGGGAATGACCCGTTTGTCGAGCCACTGAATCGGCACTGCCAGATGCACTAGTTCACCCACAACGACGACGATCAGCAAGCCGATGATCCAGCGTCGCGCCTGAGCTGAGATTGCGACGCGCGCACCCAGAATCCCGCCAACTAGACTGCCCAGCGCCATGATTCCTCCGTTCGTCCAGTCGACGCTTTGGTGTTCGGCAAAAATCAGCATCGCGACCGCGGTCGTTATTAGCGTAGCGAAGTTCTTGATGGCATTCGCTTCGACAAGCGTCAGTCCCGATGCAAGTACGAGCACGAGCAGGATGTAAGTGCCGGAGTCGAGCACGATGAAACCTGCCCAGAATCCGACGAGAAAAAGTAGCGACATCTGCTTAACGCCCAGGTGTACCTCGCGGTCTCCCGCGGCGTTCAGCAGATCCTTGAGCTTGGCGAATATCAGAAGCAGCGCGATGATCACCGCGCCAACGATGATCTTGCGAAGGTCATGTCCTGGAAGCTGTTCGCTCGCAAGCGCGCCAAGGGCTGCGCCGAGCGTCATCGGGGCAGCGACGATTAGCGCGCGTCGCCACGGAATCGCTCCACTGCGTGCGAGGCCCGCCGTCGCGGCAAGGGCGCCGACGAGAACCGGAACGCGATTGGTCGCATTTGCGGCAGCGGCGTGCAGGCCGATCGACATGAGAACAGGCAGCGATATCGCCGATCCCGATGACGCAACGGTATTGAGAAAGCCACAGAACACGCCAGCGATCACCACGACGGCAATGATTTCTGGATTGAAGCTCACGGCGTCTCCTTCGATCAACCCTGCAACCGCCACGATGTATGTGGCGGGACGTGACCGAATCTTGCAATCGACTTCGTTTATGGATCGATCCGGTGGCGTGAAGATAGGGGGCGAGAATGAGTTGAGAATTACGGCGACTGGAGCTTGCGCTTGTTCGGGCCGGTGGCACGGCATAGTGCATGCGCTGGCCTCAACGTTGCGTCGCTGCAAAGGTGCCTAGTTTTGCTGGGACCGATCGAGATATGACCTGGGGGTGTCGCCGAGCATTTTTCGAAAGAAAGCGATGAAAACGCTATCACTCGAAAACTCCAGTTCCGCCGCCGTGTACGTAATACTGTGTCCGGTGGCCAACAGTTCGATCGCTCGCATCAGACGCCACTGCTGACGCCACTGTTGATAACCCATCCCAGTCTCCCTCTGGAAGATGCGGGTGATGGTCTTGCTACTCGCTCCTACCGCTCCTCCCAGCACTTGCAATTCCGGCGGCATTCGATCCGGACGGGAGGTCAGCTTCACGAGGCGCCGATCGGTCGGTAACGGAAGCAACATCGCCTCCTGCGGAGCGTCGCGTATTTCGTGAATACAAAGTCCGAGCAGGTGCGCCTGCCGACCATGGCGCCAATCTTCATGAAAATCCGCGAATGCGATCGACTCAAGGACCGCGCGCAACAACGGTCGCACGTCGATCACCCGAACATCACCCGGTAGCGAGTCGCTCAGGTCAGGCCGAAACCACAGCGATCGATAATCGACGGCTTGCTGCATCACTGCGCGATGCGCCGTCAGCGGTGGAATCCAAACGGCTCTGGATGGGGGAAGCAGGCACAACCGGTCAGCCAGGGTGATCCGGACGCAGCCTCGCCGTGCATACAGCAATTGCCCCCGTTGGTGCTGATGCGAGCCTGAATCGTGATCATCCAGCGAGGTGGCAACGCCAATGACCTCGGCATCGAAGGAGTCGGGGTCAAAGGTCTCAGTCGTGTCGAGGTATGGCATAGAAACCATTGTCCCATTTCACACATTTTCTGTCCAAAAACCTGTAACTGAACCGGCGGGAATGACTGACCATAGCGTCATTCTTCAGGAGGACAGGGCGATGCAGACGAGAAGTCTGCTCCCCTGTCGTGATTCGATCCAGAGCGAAACCATGCGCGGGGGCAACGTATACACGAACGTGAATACCAACTGGTTTAAGCTCATCACCATACGTTATGCGAATCAACAGGAGGATTATTAGTTTCAATAGCGTGCGCCCGACGTGGAGCGAACGCTATCCCTAACGGTGGATCATCATGCGAGTTTTACTGGTTTAAGAGGATTCGCAGATTGGCGAGAGCCTGCTTCGTGCATTGAAGGATGCGGATTGCAGTGTCGACTGGGTGCGCGACGGCAAGGCCGGCAGCGTGGCCATCAACACGGCCTATTACGCTGTCGTATTGCTCGATCCCGGGCTGTCGGGCGCAGGCGGAATCGATCTGCTACGCGCGTTACGTGCCGCGGGCAATGACGTCCCCGTGCTGATTCTCACTGCACTGGACGATCTGGAGACGCGTGTGCACAGCCTTGACGTCGGTGCGACGATTGCGTACTCAAGCCGATCGAAGTCCGCGAACTTCTTGCGCGCATCCGGGCGGTATTGCGGCGCAAGGCGGGCTACGCGACCTCGCGTATCGGCGGCGAGTCGCTCAGCCTCGATCTCGACAAACGCATGTTGCGCTGCAACGGGGTGGCGCATCCCTTCAAACGAGAGGTCGAGAGGGCATTTTGCAAATTGCGTATGTTGCGATTGTCGATGATGATCGAGCCGTTCCGTCATGCCCTGGCAGCCTGATCAGGTCGCTGGGTTGGCAGATGCGCATGTATGGGTCGGCACTTTCCGATCATGCGCAGCTTCATCGGGAAACCGTACTTCGGGAGTAAAACCTGGCCGTCGATCAGAGCTTGCGCCTCTGCGCGGTCCCCAAAAATAGTCAGAGGGGAAGATAGTGATGCAGTACAGACCACCCGTCTCTGGTGATGCCTCGTTCCTTCAACTCTGCGATTTCCTCGGGGCCAAATCCAAAATCCCGGAGAACCTCTGCTGTGTCGGAACCGGGAAGCGGCGCCGGCCGAAGTTGCGCGATGGGAGTGCGAGCAGTCCGATACCACGTGGGCAAAAGCAGTGAAACGGTGTAACCACTGGGATGATGGTTAAAGTGCTGCATCACGATGGAGCGCGTGTCCGCTGCAATGGGGCTCTCTTGAATTCCTTCTAGCTCGTAATCCGCGCGAAGCTCGTCCAGCCGTCGAACCGCGACCGCCGCGGTACGCGGGACGCACGCGACTGCCTCAGAGACTTCGCTCTTGTTAAGTTGACGAATTCTGGCTGCGATTCCGTCATAACTCGTGGTGTTGGCCTGCAACGTGTCGGCAATCGCCTGAATAGACGACTCTCGGCCCCCGAGGTAAATCCAACCGTCGGCTGCTCGATAAACGGCCTGAGCCGGACCATAGCCGGTCGCTCGCGAAACTTCCGGCTCGTTCAGTCGATTCACGCTGTCGACGACATACGGGAACTGCACAAGTTGGCCACCCATACTCAGGGACGTTTCTACATTCGCGCTTCCGCGACCCAGTTCTCTTGCTATGAGCGACTGAGCAATACCCAGAGCAGACAGGAAACCGGTTATGTAGTCGATACACGACGCCAGGCCGTGCAGGACCGGTTCCTCGGCGGTGCCGTAGCGGGAAGCAATGCCGACGCCGAACTGGACGACGGGATCGTAGCCCGGGTCGTTCTTGCGGGGACCGCCCAAGGGGCCGCGCCATGCGGTTATCTGGCACGCAATCGCGGAAGGATTAGCGTCTGAGATCTGCGGAAACGATATCCCCAGCCTCTGGCTCGACTCGTCGAGAAAATTCTGGATGATGACGTCGGATTGCTTAACGATCCGGCGCAGTGACTCGCGGCCTTCTTCGGTCTTCAGGTCGACGATGATGGCACGCTTGCCCTGGTTGACTTCCATGCCGAACCACATGGTGTGGCGAGGGCCGGCAATCGGTGCAGGCGGATCAATGCGAATGACATCAGCTCCGAATTCAGCCAATACCCGTGCGGCCGCAGGGCCGGCAATCGTATTGGAGATATCCACCACGCGGATACCCTCCAGCACGGTCTTACGCTCGGCGTTGAATGCTTTGGGCTCGATACGTTTGCCGGACCACCGCGCCGCGAGCGGGTCGTCAATATGGCGGTAGGGGCGCAATTCCGGCGAAACCGTTTTACCACTCGCGCCAAGCAAGGTTACGAAACGACCGGCTTGACGAGTCTCGCCAAGGCGCGGGTCAACCAGTGACGTAACGTTGCCACCTTCGATTGCGGAAGGGAGCTGGAGCCATTCTTTGGTGGTGCGAACGATAGAGACAGGTACGCCGGCGCGCGCAAGGTCAGTTTCCCATTCGGCGGCCGGCCGGGTGGAAATGCGTTCTTCGAAGGCGCTCCGCAACTTCTGCCGCCAGCTGACGCTCAGCGTCGCCAGATTGACGTTGTTATCAGCTCCGCTCTCGTCGAAAGGACTGCCAAGTACGAGTCCGTCGCCAATCATGCGATCGAGCAACCCGAGTGCCTGGAGGAGCGCACGGGACTGCTGGACATGCTCGACCGCATTGATGAAGATCTGCCTACCATCCGAGCAGCTATACGTCGCGAACAACGGCCATGCGAAGTCGGACAGGTAGCGGTCCAACGCGGCGGTATGTTCGGCCGTGAGGTGCGTCGAGAGGTCCCGAAGAATCGGGAAAGCGACATCCCGCATCGCCTTTTCAACCGGCGGGAGGTCGAATCGCACGGGCTGGTTTTCAATATTCATCGCCAGCAGCGCCATCGCAGACATCGCCGCGTCTGCCAGCGGAACTTCAATATACTGTCCGATACCGCTGCGCAGTCGATGGAGATAGCCCATGCTTGCGGCAATTGCCCCGTGCACGCCGCCGTATGCCGAAGCCAGCGGAATGGACGTAAAGCGCGGGGCACCGCCACGCAACGGTCCGGCAAGATGAATGTCGGTATACACGCCGCAGACCGCGTCGATCACGCCTTCCCAGCCGGGTATGTCGCTCTCCGCGCTCTGTGATGCGAATGCGGGCAGCGAGATGTAGACGGCTGCGGGATTGAGGGCCTCGATTGCAGGATAGTCAACACCGAAACTTGCGCTTCGGCCCGGACCGAGGTTTTCGATAATGATGTCCGCGTCCTGGGCGAGCGCGAGGGCGGCGCGTCGACCCGATTCGGATTTGAGGTCGAGCGTGATGCCGGTTTTGCCGCGATCCAGCAGTGCATCGTCGACGGAAGTCCGGCGATTCGGCGGCTCAATCTCGATGACTTCCGCCCCTTGGTCAGCAAGAAGCATTGCGGCAACCCGGCCGGGCCAGGCGCTACCGAGATGGAGTACCCGGACGTCTTTCATCGGGTAGGTGGGTTTAGTCATTGCGGATGGACGTGGCCACGGACTCAGTCCAGCAGATCCGGTTGTTCCTTGACGATGCGGGAGTAGAGGAGCTGGAACTGGAACCAGCCTGCCTGCGCGGAGCCGACAATCGAATGCGACTGGCGCGCGGCGGCATCGGAAATCGTCTTCAGCGGTGCGCCGGTGTGTGCCGCTGCGGCTTCCGCCATCAGTTGCACCTGGCATGAACGCTCCATGGTGATGAACCACCATGCGGCCTCGTCCACGGTCTTGCCAACTGTCAGCAAACCGTGATTCTGCAGAATGGCCGCCTTGTTCGAACCCAGTGCATCGGCTATGCGCTGGCCTTCGTCCAACTCCACTGCCACGCCGCCGAATTCATCGTAGACGGCATGGTCGTTGTAGAAGGCGCAGACATCCTGTGTGATCGGGTCCAGCGGGCGGCCCAGCGTCGACCACGTTCTGCCGTAGGTACTGTGCGAATGCGCGGCTGCCATCGCGTCGGGACGCGCCTGGTGCACGCGCGAATGGATCGCAAAGGCCGCTGCGTTGACCGGGAGGTCTCCCTCCACGACATTGCCATGGTGGTCGCAGCGGATCAGGTTGGACACCTTCACCTGACTGAAATGCACGCCGAACGGATTGACCCAGAAGGTGTCGCTGAACTCGGGGTCGCGCATCGTGATGTGGCCCGCCGCACCTTCGTCGAAGCCGAACTTCGAGAACAGCCGGAACGCGGCCGCGAGGCGCTGCTTGCCGTGCAAACGCGCCTGCGCCGGGGAATCGAACTCAGGTGGGCGAGATACATGCTGGTATCGCGCCTTGAGCTCTTCGGGGAGGCCCGTAGCCATATCAAAGTCGGGCGCAGCTTGCGTTTGCGGGGACGTCATGTTGATTTTCGCCTGTGTGGATACGCGAGTGAATGAATGGATACGCGCAGTCACTGTGCTGTATTCTCAGTCAGTGAAACTTCCATCCATTCGGCTTGACCACATCCTACGATGGCGCATGATCGTCGATCTGCAAGATTTCTGACGTTTCCAGGTTTTCCCACGCAGCTTCTGATGCGCCCCCGGTCTGCTACCTTTGCCCAGGTACGACACCACAGCTTTGCCGTAACATCCAATGTCGAGGCCAGACTGAAGTGTCGTAGCGCTGGCCAGATACAGATGTCGTAGTCTTGATGTCGGGTTTGAGTCTGTCTTTAACGGTTTAAAGCTCACGCAGCGTTGAAGGAATGCGGTGAAACGGGCAGGGCGCGTCAGTCCGTTCAGTGGCTGTCTGCAGACCGCTGGCGAGGTTTGCGAACCTTGACTGCGAGCGTGACGGGTTCTGGCGCGGCCCGGATCAGCGCGGCATTGACGTCCTCACGTGTGAATTTAATGCGTCGATGCAAACTTGCGTCGCAGTTGGCCGGTCGATAGCCACAACGCGGAGACAAGAAAATAGATCGCGCCGACACCTGCGTAGCCAGCCACTTTAACAATCGCCGGAGGCGCTGATGCATGGGCCTGCGCGATAAAAAACGCGCCCGCCAGCGCCGACTGGCCCCCGCTCAAAATCATTGCCCATTGCGCACCAAAGTGCTTCCAGCGGCGGACGGCGGTGGCGAGCTGAAGTAATCCGGACAGAACGGCCCAGACTCCGAATACATCAAGGACCAGGCTTGTGTTGACGCTCAATACCACAATCGCCGCAATCGCTATCACCGCGCTAGCGAAGACGTTGAAAGCCTGAGTAAGGTTTTCACGCATCCCACCGCTACGCGACATGTCGACGTAATTGGCCAGCGCATCCCATACGGGATAGACGATGAGCAGTGCTGCTCCGATCGCCGTGGCATGCTGCCCGATGGCGAACGCGAGCGCGACCCACAGGACAGAAAATGCGGCACGCGCAAAATAATAGTGTTTGAGCCACCGCTCACCCTGAAGGCGGGTGGCATCTGAAAGATGATTAGCCATTGGAACTCCTTTCGGATTTTGTCGACCGCGTCGCCTTGAGCGACGCGCCAAGCTCTTGCCGCGATGGGCTGTCGCCAGGATCGCACCAGCGTCATCGCGACAAGAAGCCTGCGTTGATAGAGATGATGGCATTCGGCCTGTTTTTATAGCATCGGTCAGATGACCGGTTCGGCTTGACGCATACTGAGCTCCCGCAGTCTGACCAGAAGCATCCAGCATGGCATCCGCCGCAAAACACGACATCTGTATCTTGCTGAAACCCGACATTGACATAATGCTGCTACATCCAATAGATTGATAATTTATCTTATGTCAAATCAGATCATTGTTCGACATCGACTCCCCAGCCGCCTCCGATACTCGCGCTTTGAACCGTTACCGCGCGCTATCTCCACAATCCGCCAATACCTGGCGACACAAATGGCACCTCAAGGCCGCCCGTAGACTCCCAACATCCAGACCACCAGCGTGCATTTCGTGCTCCTCACATATCGCTCCAGCTATCGCCCGTCAGGCAACTTTATCTCCCCACGCAGCCGACGCCTATCCGGTACCATCGAATCACAGCGATCTCCACAGATCGCACGGCTACCCTCATCCGACGGAACCCATCATGACCCGCACCGCAAGACAGCAGTCCATCAAGGACGACTTCATCCGCATCAGAAATACATGGGCCCCGCAATGGGAAAGCATTTTGCGGATGGACTGTGAATTCCTGAACGCCTACCTGCACCTGTCGGCCGTGCCGCTACGGCACAATCACCTCGACAACAAGGTGAAGGAGTTCATCTACATCGCGGTGAATGCTTCGTCGACACACCTTTTCGCGCCTGGTATCCAGATGCATCTGAAAGCGGCGCTCGAGTTTGGCGCCACCGCCGGCGAGTTGATGGAGGTTTTTCAGCTGACCAGCACAGTCGGGATCCATGCATCGAATGTCGGCGTACCGATCCTGCTCGAGGTCCTGAGCGAGGAAGGCTTGAGCCCGAACGTTGTCACCTCAGACGAACGACGCGAGGCGCTCAAACAGCGCTTTATCGAGTCGCAGGGCTATTGGGAAGCTTCATGGGATGCTTTGTTAAGCCTTGACCCGGATTTCTTCAAGGCGTACGTGGATTTTTCGGCGATCCCCTGGCAGTCCGGGCACCTCGAACCAAAAGTCAAGGAACTCGTGCTCTGTGCGCTCGACGTTGCGGCGACGCACCTGTACAAGCCCGGCATCAAGACACATATGCGTAACGCCATTCGTCATGGCGCGACGCAAGACGAAATCATGGAAATGCTCGAGATCGTCAGCGTCATTGGCATTCACGGCGCCTTGATCGGTGTTCCCATGCTGGAAGAGAACATCAACGCTCTGAACGGTAGCCAGAAGCTCGCCGACTGACGCGGCTACGCTGCTTGCTTCGACCGCCCGCGACCCTTGACCCATCGATCTAAAACAGCGCAGGCAAGCAGCAGAGCACCGGTTACGAAAAACACATAACGCATTCCGAAATGCACACCGACGGCGCCGCCGATGAGCGGGCCCGTGACCTGTCCAGCGTATTGAGCGGACTGCAGATACCCCAACATCTTCCCGGATTCCTGCTCATGCACCGCCTGCCTCACGAGTTTGGCGATCGACGGTAACAAGCCCGCCAGCGTCATTCCCATCAGTCCGCGCAGCGCTGCCAGTTGCCACCACTCGGTCACGAAGGCCTGGGGAATCATGACCAGACCGGTTGCAAACAGACAGCCGATGATGACGTTCCAGCCGCCTACGCGGTCGGCCAGTGCGCCTAGTCTGGCAGCCATGACCATGCTGCCGAACGCCGAACACGCCATCACGATGCCGGCAACCGTGGCGAGCCGGTTGTGAGCAACACCCAACTGTCCGATATACACGGTGATGATCGGCTCGATGGACATATTGGACAGCAACACCATCATTGCAGTGACCAGTAGCGCGCCGAGGACCACGTAATTGCGCTTCGGATGCTGCACGGCACCGGCAGTCTGCTTCGACTTGCTCTGCGGCCGATTTGTGAAGTCTTCCCGCACCAGCGTAATGGTCAGGAGAGCGGCAATAGCAATCATGCCGCCAGCCGCGAAGAACGCACCCCGAATGCCTATCAGATTCGGCAGCACGCCGCCAATCAACGGGCCTACGAGATTTCCGGCAAGTACGCCCGTGGACAGCACGCCCAACGCCCATCCTGCACGTTCGGGGGGCGCCTGAGTACCGATCATCACAATTGAAGCAGAAGCATACCCGCCGATCAGCCCGGCAGCGAATCGCAATGCGACAAGCTCGTAGACGTTGTGCGCCAGACCAATGGTCGACATGACCACGGCCATACCGATGGCGGCACGGATCAGCATCGGTTTGCGGCCGTAGCGGTCGGCCAGTTGGCCCCAGATCGGAGCAGTCAGTGCCGTGCCCAAAAACGTGACGCCAAACGCTACGCCTGACCATTGAACGATGGCGGAGGTCGAATTCACGCCGAGTTGCTGCACGTAGAGCGGCAGGAACGGCAGCAGCATGCTCAAACTGACTAGCGTGGTGAATGACCCGAATACGCAGACGATCAGGTTCCTGCGCCAATACTGCGCGTTGCGTGCCGAATACGTGTTGTTTTCAATGCCGAGGACTGCCTGGGGAAACTCGTCGCTGGTGTTTGCCATTACAGATTAATGTATCGCTGATTTGAAACGATCCGCCAGGCTCGAAGCCTGGCGGACCGGTTGTCTAGCTTTCAACCACGTAGCGTCGCGTGGTCAGGGCGTCCTGTTCTTCTTGAAGTCTTCCCCGTTGATGCGGCTGGAAATGCTGATATTTTCCGCAGGATGCTCGTGCAGGATGACGTTGATGATCTTTGGATCCGATCCGATGGAGTCGTGGGTGACCTGAATGATGTCACGGATCAGTTCTTCCCGACGCTCAGGCGTCAGGCCGGTTTTGATATGGCATTCGATGAAAGGCACGAAATATCTCCAGCAATTCCTATTTGAGGCGTTCGATGAGTTCTTTGTCGTTCGCTGCACCTTCGACATACTCCGGAAGGTGCTCGCCATGTTCGACGAAGTTGATGCCTCGTCCTTCGCGTATCACCAGAAAGATGTCGTTCTTCGTCTCACCTGTTGCGGCACTGACCACCCGCAGCAGGCCAGCGGCGAGTTGCCGCTTTTGCTCGTCGGTTCGGCCGAACCGCATGTCACATGAAATGAGGGCCATGAAACTTCTCCTAAAGACCTTCGTGGTTATTGGATCCCCGCGTGTTCTGCCGGGTATCGGGGTTCTGGACTGACCTTCGCCATGAGTTGCATCAACTCCGCAATCGGGTGTTCATCCAGTGAGGAGACCAGATCGATAATCTGGCCTCGAAGCGCTTCATCCGCGTAGGGTTCGCTCAGCCAATGGAATTTCTCGACCGTGCGCTCCCAAGTGAACGGATTGTCGAGCCCACCTTCGAAGCCGACATGAGCCTGCGAAAGCACACGGCCGTCCTTGCATCGAATCGTTACTCGTGCGTTCAATGCCTGCGGATACTGCGCGGTGAACTGCGCGTCTGGCTGCACTGTGACCTTCTTGAGCAGCGCCTGCGCGTCAGCCGCCTGGACACGTTCCGGTTCAAGCTGGGCCGGTCCCACCTGATCGTCGATTAACGCCGCTGCAATCAGGTACTTGAGGTTGTAGTCGGCCTGCTCCTTGGTCTGCGGAGCGTCCTTTGGACCGAAACTGCCCCCTCCCGCAATGTCGAAGCCGGTCTGGAATATGTCGCACACGACCGCCTCGACGTCTTCGCTCTTCACGCCGTTCCGGCGCTTCAGATCAAGCGTCGCTTCGAGCACCGGCTGACCGTGAATCAGCGAACAGTACTTCTTCATCACCGTCTGATGGATGACCTCCAGCTTGTTGTCATCCCAGTCCACGTCGAGCGGCTGATCGAACATGCGCACCAGCCCGTTGGGCCCTTCGAACAGACGCAGTGGACCCGTGAAACCGCGTTTCGCGAGCGACGCCGAGTAGATCGCCCGCATGCCGGTGATGGCCGGCGAAAAGCCCTTCCATTGCGACACAGGCTCGGAATGGACGCAGGTCAAGGAAATGTTGTCGACGGTGGCGATCGCCACCGCATGGGCGATCTGTTCGGCATCGAGACCGAATAGCTTGCCCGAACCCGCGGCCGACGAGATCGCCAGCTGGATTGCGTGATTGAACCCTTTCGCCATGACCGGAACGATCGCGGTAATGCGGCAGCCGATCTCATAGGCCACGGCAAGCGCGAGCATGAAGTCCTCGCCGCTTGCCGATGCATGGTCGGCCGCGGCGAGGATCGTGCCGAAATTGTCGCTGGGGTGACACAGGCCGCCCGGCGACATGTAGCTGTCGAGCAGATCGACATAGCGCACGAGGCCAGAGTTATACAACGCGGCCTGATCCGGCGACGTCGTGCCACCGCCAATCAGGGTGCACGCACCCGAGCGGCCGTACTCGTCGAACTGCTCGCGAAGCGCCTTGAACGGCTTGCCCGGCAGCGCGCCGATCGCACAGCCCAGGCTGTCGAGGATGTTTCGCTTGAACACGGTTCGCGACTGCGGCGTGAGATGCTGCGCACACGCGTCGAAAGCAAACTGTCCGATACGTTCAGTCGTAGTAGGTGTACTCATGTGACGAAAGTCTCACGGTAAATCGCCTATCAGCCGCAGCGGCAAGCTGATTTGCAGTTGAAATCTGGCGTCCAGTCCTTTTGGGGACATCAGCCTGGAACGCCGCATCAGTGCCGGCGTTTGCTAGTGACGCGTTCGATACGCGAGCCAATGGTGCAAAATCGCACCGTTCGAAGTGAATATCAAGCGAAGGTATTGCATAGGGTTATCTATCTTGCAGATACCCCCCCGCCCCGCCCAGCCTGACTGGGCATCGTTACTCGGTGCTCAGTGCCCCATCCGTACAGTCGCGCAACAACTCGACCCACGTCTTGATCTTCGCATCGAGATACTGCCGCGACGCATACACGGCGAACACATTCAGCGTTTGCAGCTGATAGTCCGGCAGCACGCGCTTTAGCAAACCCGAGCGCAGCAGGGCTCGAACCGTGAAGGTCGGTAACGCGCCAATGCCCATTCCTTCCACCACCGCAACCGCCATGGCATCGGGAACGTTCACCTTGAAGCGGCCATCAGGCAGCGTGAATTCATACGCTCCCTTCACATCTTCCAGATGCCAGCGGTCCGCCGGAAAAACCGGCATGGCAACCTGAAGACAGGTGTGGTTCGATAAATCGTGGACTGTCTGCGGTACGCCGTGTATCGCGAGATACTTTGTGGACGCGCACAGAATGCTGTAGAACGTGCCGAGCCGGCGTGAGACGTACGCCGAGTCGGGCAGCGACCCCGGCGCGACCCGCAAGGCCACGTCGTAGCCCTCTTCCAGCAGGTCGGGCACGTTCTGCGAGAGCGTGAGATCCACGGTGACTGCCGGATAACGCTCCTGGTACGCCGCGACCGCGGGAACCACATAGTTTTGCCCGAGGCTCGACATTGCGTGGACTCGCAGCGTTCCCACTGGTTTCGCATGGGCGTTCGATGCCTCAGCCTCGGCCTCGGCAACCGACGCGGTGATCGCGTAGCACCGTTGCAAATACCGCTCGCCTGCTTCTGTCAGTGCGATGCGGCGCGTCGTGCGGTTGAGCAAGCGGGTACGCAGATGAGATTCGAGGTCGGAAACCGATCGGGACACGTAACCCGTTGTGGTCCCCAATTGACTGGCAGCCGCTGTAAAGCTCCCCGCCTCGGCCACTTCGACGAACATCCTCATGTTGCGGAACGTGTCCATGCTGCTCCGATCAATCCATGTTGAACGGAGACAGCACATTTATCTCCGCCTCGGCATCTTGTCTGAATTCGACATGTTGTCCTTAACGCCTCACATACAGCATAGCTTGACCCCGATCTACTTTCTGTTGGGCCATCCACCAGAATGGCCGTGCTCCGTGCATCTTCCCTTGCTGGGCGGAGTCCTCCGCGATTGTTTCCGTATCCGAACAAGTTACGCGGACTAGTTCCCCGGCCAAAAAGAAGTGCTCAGCTGCCGCCGAAGTACAAGCTGCAGTAACTAGCCGGTGCAACGCAGTCAGTGCCCCGATGCGAGGCTTTAGCGTTTTCACGACGGAAGAAGTCGACGATGCGAAGACCCGAATGTCCTTCAGCACCTGAACTGGAAGCCGCAGACCCGGCGGTAACGCCGCCGACGCTTGATTCGCCCGCCTGTGACTGGGATTGGGCCGGTGCAGCATTCGCTGGGATATCAGTCTGCGCAAACGACACAGCGGGAATCGCAAGCGCTGCGGAAACAACCATGGAGAAGAAAACCGATTTCATGACAACCTCCTGGAATCCACGTTACGCCTTGAACTGTTGTTCTTGGCACTTGCACAGATTCTAGGTAGAGCCAGGTCCGGGATGAAGATAGAAGTAGTCACAAGACTGTTGACTTGAAATGGCTCTTCCCGACCGCAGAAGCGAGCCTCTCGGGCCGGTCGCGAGGCAGCGATCTGTGGAATATATCGGCTGGATTGTGTCGCATCGGGCAACGCCAAATGCGTGATTGCGATCCCGGATGGTGCGGCGACAGCGACTTATGACGCCCGCAACTCACGCACGCCCTTCCCTAGCCGCCGGCGCAGCAATGTTCGCAAAGTCTGGCCATCCGCATAGCCGACCTGTTCCGCAATACGATCAACGGTGAGCTTGTTCGTCTTGAGCAGATGAACGGCGCGTTCAATCCGCAGATCCTGAATGTACTCGATGGGCGTTTTACCGAGCACCGCGTCCAGACGTCGCGTCAACGTCCGCTGGCTGGTTGCCAATATCTCGGCAACGACGTCGATCGCGATAGCCGTGTGAAGGTGTTCACGCACCCAGCGGTCGAACCGTTCGACGAGCGGGTCCGAATGGGCAAGGTGATCCGAGATCGCATAGGCAGACTGCGATAGCCGCGTATCGAATACGAGGTACCTGGCAACGAGCGCCGCAAGCTCGGGGCTACTGTTGCGGATCAGCCAGAGCGCAAGATCGAGGTGGCTCAGCGCCGCCCCTGCTGTCAGCGCATATGGCTGGCCAGGGGACGACTACGCCGATCTGGTTTGCGCTCAAGCTCTCGCCGACAACGTTCGGCATCTTCGATGCCTTTGCCAGCGAAGAAGATCGCGAGGCACACCTGCACGGCAGTATCGCCAAGGCTCTGATGGAGCATGCCGACGAGATGCTGGCAAGTCCCCCGTCGATCGAATCGATCGACGTGCTGGGAATGAAGAATCGGCTACCCTGACCCGTTGGCGTTCCGGGAGCGAACGCGAGACATCGCACCATCAGGGCCGCTTACGGCGGTGAGCGGCCCCGTTTGATTTCTATTTCGCTAAATAGTCCTGATCGATCACGCAAACGCGGTGGTTCGATAGGCAAACAACGAAGGGGTACCGCCGCTCATGATAAACAAGACCTTTTGTCCCGCAGCGAACTGTCCATTTTCAACGCTTTGAATCAGGCCCGCGAACGCCTTGCCGCTATATACCGGGTCCAATAGAAGACCTTCCTGGCTGGCCAAAAGATTAACCGCTCGAAGCATTGAATCAGTAGGTAGCCCATAGCCGTTGCCGAGTTGATCGCCGTGGAGAACAACATCGTCGCCGGAAGCCGTGAGACCGGAATCGATCAAGCCTAGCGTCTGCTGTACTTTTTCGCAGGTAGTGGCATAGGCTTTCTCGAGCGGCGCAAGAACTGTATAGCCCACTACTTTCCTTGGCGACACGCCAGCGGCGATTGCGCCGGCTACCAGCCCCGCCTGCATGCCACCGCTGCCATTGGCAACAACAATGTGGTCGAAGTCAATTCCGCTTTCTTTGGACTGGTCGAGAATCTCGTTTGCACAGGAGACATAGCCCAGACAACCGGCCGGGCTCGATCCACCGAGCGGACACACGTAAGCTTTTCGCCCCTCGCGACGCAACGTTGCAGCTCGATCTTCCGCAACCTGCAAAGCGCTAACGCTCCCGGGAATGTCATGAATGACTGCACCAAAGAGGCGGTCCAGCAGCACATTGCCATTCTCGACGTAGTCCTCATCTTCGATCGGAACTAGCCTCGAAAGCACCAGTTCACATTTCATTCCAACGCGCGCGGCCGCCGCTGCCGTCAATCGGGCATGGTTGGATTGCCGGCCACCGACCGTGATAATCGTGTCGGCGCCAGTTGCCTGCGCCTCGCCGATCAGAAACTCGAGTTTGCGCAGCTTGTTGCCCCCGCCCCCTAAGCCATCGACGTCGTCCCGCTTGACATAGATTTCGGCACCGCCTAAGTGCTGACTCAATCTAGGCAGCGCCACAATCGGCGAAGGTCCGTCACGCAATTGTGTCTTGGGAAATCGGGCAAGGTCTGTTGCTCGTAATGTCATTTAGTCACCGTCAAAGTAGGCTGATCGTTCGTCTGCGCGGAGGTGTTCGCCGTTGCTTGGCCTGAGTTCGAACTCACAGCTGGACGCACACGCATGCCCGCGCCTAATCATTTCCACGCCAGATCAGCCGGATCAGATGCCATCGGGCCAGGAAACTTGGCCACGAGAATACGCCGCCATGAGGATTATCCTGCGTATCGGCGATGATTGCTGGACGGCCCGCGCGGGAAGCGATGCGTTGTTCACGTGTTGCAACTGGAATAAGTCGTTGTCCGGCTGCGATCTGAGCAGCGACAAGTCGGTCAATACGATGTTGCGCAGGATCTCGTTCTTCAACGACGACGTGCAGGCCCTGCTGTTCGACCCGAACAAGATGGCGCCGACCTATCCGGAATCGATGATCACGCGGCCGTTTCCATTTAACGCGTTCTATGACATCGACGATGTGCCCGAGGTCGACGCGGCCACGTACCGGCTTCAGGTAGGCGGTCGTGCAAACGGCAAACGGGTGTGGACGCTCGACGAGCTGCACGCCCTGCCGCAGCAGGACCAGATCACCCGGCACATCTGCATTGAAGGATGGAGCGCGATCGGCCGCTGGGGCGGCGTGCGCTTTGCCGATTTCCTCAAACGCGCCGGCGCGGACACGACGGCACGCTATGTGTCATTGCATTGCGCGGACAACTACTGGACGAGCATCGACATGCCCACTGCCCTGCATGCGCAGACGCTGCTCACGCTCACCTACGACGGCCAGGTGCTGCCGCCGAAATACGGCTTTCCGATGAAGCTGCGCATGCCCACCAAGCTCGGCTACAAGAATCCCAAACACATCGTCGCGATCACCGTGACGAACGATTACTCCGGTGGTTACTGGGAGAACCAGGGCTACAACTGGTTCGGTGGCTCCTGAGCGGCGTCAGTGCGCGATGGTCATCATCAATCATGGTTGACGAGTGGTGGGTCGTGCGGAGGAGCTCGGCGCGAGCAGCGACAGCTACCAGTTGTTGTCTATATCCGTCAATTTGTTCGCCCTTGGCAACGCGTTCCATGTCCACATTGCCCCGCCTCCGGCCGGGTAGGGCCACCGATACCAGACATGCAGAGTAGCGGGACCACCGGGCGCTATCGTCGCTGCAACCGGATTTTTGGCTCCGTTCGCCAGCCAGGCCATACAGGGAACGCACGGCGCCAGTTGCACAAATAGAACGTAGTGCGCGAAGCCACCGATGGCTAGAGCAGGATCTGCATAAAGAGCCAATCCGTTGTTGCTTGCTACTAGAAGCGTATTTCGCTCCGCATGGTTCGAGACCGCGTTAAAACCTCCGGCTCCGACCAAGCCTGGAACCGGCACTCTGGTTCGGATGGACGCCATCCTGGAATTTCCAAACACTGCTCCGTACGGCAAGAGCGCACCGGTGGTGCCCAATGGCGCAGCAGTAGTAACAGCACTCTCAGCCGGAAACCCAGGGCCTGGCATCGTTGCGACAGCAGCCCAACAAGAGCCTTGGGCAATCCCCGCGCCGACCCCCGTCAGCACATTAAATTCATACTGTTCAACGCACATCTTGGCGAGCTCTTTCGCTATCGCATATCCGGGTGATATAGCAGCACCGGCTTGAGCAAACTGCCACAGGATTATCGGCATCACACGTCTCTTTTAAAGTTAACTAGTCCAACTCGCCTTCACTCATCGATCGACCACGATCAATCAATGGCCGACAATTCGAGTCCGACGTTGCCACTTTCGCTGGAAGCCTTTTGTGCGGATCTCGACGTTTCATCGCCCTGCCAAGCCCGCAAACGCACGCTGCTAAATTCGAGTGAATTGGCGCATCCCCGTACAATGCAAACGCTCAAGGATTGTCCACAAACGCGCAAATAGCATATCCGGACGTATCGCTATACTGTTCGGTCAGAAATTCATTGAGAAATTCCCGAAATGATGCTCGTGAGACGACGCACGCGCCGCAGTTTGGGTCATAGAACGCGACGGCCTTTTCGCCAAACTTCCATACGCCCAAGGCATGACCGGGCCCTGAGGGGAAATAAATGCATAAAATGTTCAGGCTTTCTTTCCATTCTGGAGTGGCCGTCATCAGGCTGAGATCGGCTCCATATTTATTTGAAGTGTAGCTATGGAGCTGAGCCGAACGGTACCAGAACGTTTTTCCCACCACAGCTTTTGCGTTGTTTTCCACCGAGGCCATGCCCTCCCATTTCGCTTCCATGGTGTTTTGAAGTTTTAATGCAGAGGTTTTGTTTTTGATACCTTTGGCAGGGTCCGTCTTGGCGGTATTCTGGGAAAGCCAGCCCATAACGAGCGCCAGACAAACGCCTCCGAAATTGGTAATCATCGGTCCGCCTAAAAAATCGGTAATCGTACTTTGGCTGGAGGTGAAAATAAGTTCTCCCCCGTGGCTTTCGACGATACTCGGAAAACTCTTTGGCATCGCATTTCCCCTTGAAAAGTGCACGTCGCGACATGCTTAAGAAGCGCCACCATCCCTGCGCCGTAGCGCCGGCGAACCCGGCAGGTAAACGCTGGTCCCGCTGGTCCCGCTGGTTCCTTTAGATTCTTCGACAAGCCGTGCGCCTTGCGCTTGCGAACTCTGCCGTTTTATTTCTCCTTCCCTTCCTCCGACAACATGCCAAGAAACGCCCACAGCTTTTGCCCATCGGAATCGCCCGCCGTCAATTCGCGTAACAACACGGGCAATGGTTTGCGCCCCCATTCCAGCGCTCTTTGGATGAGATAAGGCACGGGACTATGCGGCTCGTAGCGCGCAAGGTATTCCGCGATCACGCCCAGTTGCCGATACGCGTCCTCCCTGCTGTGAGGCACGCCTGAAGCAGCCAGCACCGGTGCTGGTGCTGGCGCCCCGGCCACTATTGCCGTATTGCCTGCCGGCGAGGCAAGCGGCGGCGGATCGGAATTCGGATGCATAGCCAAACACTCCGTCAACACATGTTCTGCATGGGTCATCGTTTCCATCAGCACTGCGAAGCTGGGCGCCTCGCTGCCCAGGTACGGCGTACACCTTGCATCCAGTTGTTCGATCAGCGGACGCGCCCACGCAAGCGCATCACGCTCGAACCGCAGATACACAGGTGAAGCCGCACGTACCGCGTCCTGTAACGCAGCCATCACGCGAGCCGCTTCCTGCTTCTTCGTAGCGGGTACGTCTTGCCGTGCGGTGGCTGCAAGCGCCATACGCTGCGCGCTTTGCCATTGCGCGAGCGTGCCGCGCAAACCGTCACACCCTTCGAAGAGTTCGATCTGCGCCGACAGCAGATCCGCATAAGCACCGGCGAGCCAGGCAAGGGGTGCGGCCCGAAATCCCACATCGCCGTCTCGTGGTAAGGGGTGGAGGTCGTCCCAGTAGCGCTCGCATAAGCCCACTATCAGTTGGAAACAGTGCGGCAGCGCAGGCACCCCGTAGCGGTTCAGCCAGGCCTCGCCAAGCCACGCAGCGATCGTCAGGTCTTTGCTACGGTTCGACAGCACACGGCGGCAGCCCGCCTCCACCGCTGCCCAGTCAGCCACCTTCAGGGTGGTCTGCCAGATGCCGGCGGGCACGCTCGCATCGTCCGCGCGGCGCGCCGTGCGAATTGCGTCGTACTCCGGATCATGGATCAGCGACACGCCGCATGGCTGGTCGCCCGGCAGCGGCTGCAACAGCGCGTCGATTTCGAGTTCCGGCATCATCCGTGATCCGCCTGCGCATTGCCGTCGGTTGGATAGATCACCGTCGTCGTCACGCCCCGGCCCTCGAAGCCGGGCGCCGCAAATGGCAGATCCGGAATCGCCTGCGGCGTCTTTGCACCGCCGAAGCTCACGCGCATAAACATCCTCGCGATCTCGATCATCCCGGTACGATCGCGCACGGGCACTGTGAACAACAGCCGTGGCGGCAAGCCGGCGCTCGTAAGACTTGCGTCCTCGGGCATCAGATGCAGGCGCACGAGCCGCAGCAATGCCCACGTGTCCGAGACGCTCCAGGTCGCTAAGCCGTGCTCGCCCGACAGCGTCGGTTGCGCGGTGTCGAACATCGGTTGCCACGGCGCATCCTTGGCCCAGCGCAGGCTGAGCGAGACCGGTTGCCCCGGCCTCCAGCGCGCCGCGGGGCTGCCGGATATCGGGTACGTGAGCGTATCGCTACCGCTCGCGAGCTTCCATTCGATGACCTGGTCGGCACCCACCTCGTCGGCGCGATCGACGCGCCATTCGACGTTCAGCTCCACACCCTGCAACGTGCCGTCAGCGCCGCGGGCGACTAAGGTATCGAGCCAAGGCTTGGCACGCGCCAGTTCAGCGATGAAAGCGTCGGCGCCGTCCGCCCGCCCTCGCCCGGCCGCGGCGGTCGCAGCGAGACCCGCCTGCGCCTGCGGCAACTGGCTGTCGAGCAGCGCGACGAACGCTGCCGTCTGCCGCAAGTCGGCACCCGGTGCGGTGGCATCGGAGGCAAACGGAAAGCGTCCAGCCAGATAGCGCGCGAAAAAGCTGCGGATCTGCTCGTAGGCCTGCATGCCGGTGCCCATCTGCAATCTGAAGCACTGCTCACGAGCTGACGAAACGAGACGCGAACCGGCGCTCGCGACGATATCGCCCGCTGGCGGCACGCTGACCTGCTCGAGCGACGCGCTGCAATTGCCAAGGTCCAGCTTGTCCAGTTGATCGCCGATGATCGCCTGCACCGCGACCATTGCGCTCGCCGGGCTCTTCGCGCGGTATTGGGCAAGGTCGGCTGACAGGGCCTTCCAGCGGGCCACCAACTGGGCATCAGCCGGGTCGAGCGGCGGCTTCTGCGTGTTCAGCCAGTCGAGCGCGCCAGCGGGACCCTCTGCAAGATCCGCAATCGCCGCTGCCTGAGCCGTGAGATAGGCTTGCAGCGCTTGCGGCGAGGCCGCGCCAAATGCCCGCAACGAACCTCCTGTATGACCGTCCCAACCCGAAAAATCACCGCGCACCGGGCGGAACGGCGCGAGTTGCTGCAACTGTGCGTCGGCTGTGCGCAGCACGACCAGCGCCGCGTCGCTCACGCGCAGTGCGACGCTCGTCGCGAGATCGTCGCGGCCTAACGAATCGAAAGCGGCGATCAGATCCAGTGCGCTCTTATGCAACGCGTCGAATTGCGCCGCCGTCTCGGCGACCGAACTGCCGCCCTGCTGTGCCGTCAGTTGCTCGGGTGTAGACAGCGCGGCCAGCATGCTCTTCACCGCCTCGTTGCCTGCAGCGGCCAGCAATGCGGCCCGATACGCGTCAGGCGCTTGCACCAGCGGCCCCGCAACGTATTGCCGGTAGGCAGGCAAGACCGCGAGTGCGCGCTGCACCGTGCTGACGTCGACGCTGCGGATCACCGTGTTGGTGTTGCCATCTGTCGCTGCAAACGGCTGTGCCAACAATGTGCGCAAGGCTTCGCGCAACGGCGGCAGGTCCGCGGACAGTTGCAGCCCGTTGGCCGGCGTGGCGCTCAGCACGCCCGGCAGATTGCCGCTTGCCAGCCAACGGGCGGAGAAGGCGGAGCGGGCCTGCTGCTCGTGCGCGAGTACCGCCTGCACCGGCGCTACGCCGATCAGTTGCAGACGCTGCGCCGTATCGAAGGTGGCCGTCAGGCCCGGTACTAGCTCCTTTCCCTGCGCACTCGCCCAACCGTGATCGGCCGAGTCGACCTGTACCGCCAAAGCATCGATACCGTTGGCAAGCGAGGACAGTGCAGTGTCCCCTGGCGTGGCGCCCGGCGAGCGCAATTGCGTGAGCGAGGTCTGAACCTGAGCAGCGTTAGCCGTCAGCGTGGAGTCCGCGTAGACCTCGTCGAACCACGTATCGAACGACTGCTCGAAGCACGCGCTCACGCGTTGCCGGGCACTCGCGGCCTGCGCGCCGCCGAGCGGCAGCGTGCCGTCATCGACGGAGGTCGCGCGCAGCGCCGCATCGAGCTGCGTGCGATCGCCGACATGCTCCGGTGGAAGCTGGACGCCGGCGGCTTCGCGCATCAGTTGGGTGAGCATGACGAGATTGCCGCTGCCGGCCTGCACCAGTTCGTTGTACTGGCCAATCCAGCGCTCCGTTTGCGCCGCCTCGCTGACGAGCTGAGTTGCAGCGACGAAGGCAGGCAAGTCTTGCGGTCTCGTGGTCGCCTGCTGCGCCGCGTCCGTATCGGCGGTCGCGCTCAAGCCGCACGAGGATTGAACGAGCTGCGCCGCCAGACGGTCATGTAGCGGTTCGAAGACGAGTCCGCGTAACACGTGCCGTTGCGCGTCAGCGAGCCGGCCTTCCAGGAACAGGTAGGAAAGCGGCATGAACGGTGAGCTCAGTTGCCAGCGTGGCACCTTGAACAACGCGTCCCTTGCGCTCTGCAGCGCGCCTGTAACGGCCGCGTCGCCGTGATCAGATTCGCGATACGTGGCTCGCGCAACCGTAAGCGAGTCATACGCGGCGCTCAGGGTGCGAGCGTCGCTGCGCAGGTGCCACCACGAAAACCCCATCCCCACGCACCAGCAGACGGCCAGCACAGCGGCGCACACAGTCGCCACCCGGTGCCAACGGGTTCGCAGGGCCAGTACGCGCGGCATCGGCACCGCGAGCCCCTGCCCGCTTAGCACGACGTCGTGCCACAACCGTGCGGCGAAGGTCGGCGCGCTGGCGCGCAAGACCGGCCCACTATCCGATTCTTCCGCAGGCAGCCGCTCAGGCACCGCTCCGATGCAGTAGACGCCGCGAAACAGCGGGGCCGTGCCGTCCGCCGCGCCGCGCAACACCAGATCCACGCGCTCGCGCAACGGTAACCTCAAGCGGTCGAGGCGCTGGGGCAACAGGAACAACGTATCGCCGACACCGCCGTTCAGCGTACCGAGTTCGACGATCGTTTCCGTCAGCGCCGCCTGCATCGAAGCAAATGCTTCGTCGAGCCAGGCATCTTCATAAGCACGCCGCGGCGCATAAGGCGACGCCCAACCGAGCGTGGTGACGCTTGCCGCGCCTTGCAAGCCGGCCGCGAGCGCGTCGAAACCCGGCAGCGCATCGCAATTGCTGACAACGATATAAAGCGGCAGCATCAGGCCGAATTGCCTTTGCAGCGCGATGAGCTTGCGCGACGACTCGAGCGCCAACGCACTCATCTCGCGCGGCTCACCGTCCTCCGTGACCAGCGTGTCGGCGGCGATCACCCATACGATCGCATCCAGCGGACGGCCGGCCCGGTTGCGCAGCAGAGCGCGCATTATCCGGCGCGACGCGCCCAGCCGGCGATCCGCCGCAGCCATGGCGAGCGCGTCGTGCGGTTCGGCGAGCAACAGCCCTTCCGCGTCGTTCCAGACGCGCCCAAACCACGCGGTCTCACCCACCGGTGAAAGGCGCCAGCCACGGCAGAGCGCATCGAGGGCGGCCGGAGCACCGGTTGCGAGAATGTGCGGAACCGAATAAGGATCGCGCGCGCTCATACGCATGTGAGCCACGCGCATCGTCGCGGCGAAACTGCGCGACGACCGCTCGTCTTGACGGGCATGCCAGAAACGCAGCGCGACGGCAAGCACGAGCCCAAGCAGCAGCAAGGCGATGAGGACCAGCAGGATCGTGATCAAGCTCACGGGCGGCGCCCCCCCGCGTCCGCGGCCGTGCGCAGGATACCGGCAGTCGGCTCCGCCGCGGGTATCTTTGGCGCCGCGGTCAGCGTATTGCTTTGCGGCGATGCCGGGCCATCCGTCACTGGAGGCTGCGCGCGCGGTTTGACGGGTACCCGCACGACCGCGCCGGAAACACTGGTGCTGCTTGCAAGGGCCGGCAGCGCGTCAGCCAGCGCAATAGCCTGAAACTGCGCCACGGACGGCCGCACGTCGGCCGTCGCGACGGACCACAGCAGATGCGACAGGCCGAGCAGCACGCACACACCGATGCCGAGCAGCGCGGCGAAACGCACGTGGTCCGGGAACATTTTGGTGAGTGTGACCGTGCGGCGCGGTGCGAGCGCCACGCGTTCAAGCGGCGCAGCCAGATGGGCCGGTTCCGCATCGCGTTGCATGGCGAACGCAAACAGTGCATGGCGCAGTTGATCGTGCCGCAGCGCGCCGGCTTCGCCACGCAACCGCCCCCTGAAACCAAGGATCAAACACGCCAGATAGACGTTGGCCAGATCGCGTTGCGACGCATCGCGCTGCGTCAGCAGTGCCTCGATTGCATCAGGCAAGCGTTCGCCCGCTGCGCGCGTGCCGAACACCCGTACCTCGAGCGGTTTTGCCTCCCAGGCGGCGGTGCCTGGCCAGTCGGAGAACAGCAGCAGTTCATCGAGTAGCGCGACAAACGCATACTGCGCCGCTGCAATCTCGGCCTCGCCGGCCGCACCTGTCCATGCCATCGCTTCGCGCGCCAACCGGCGCGTCACCGAAGCCAGTTGCGCGGCCACCTTATCGGCCACATTCTCGCCCGGCGCATGCACTTCCAGCGGCGCTTCGGTCGCGCGGCCGAGCGCGTCGCGCGTTTCCATCGCGCGCCGGAACGCGTCAACGAACGCGCGCGTGAGCGGCGCGCGTTGATCGCCGGAGAAGGCCGTGTAGTCACTCATTGGCGCCGCGCCCCGTTTCGCCGGATGGATCATTCGCCTCGGCCACCGGCGTAAAGAGCTGCACCGCCCACGGCGCGACGCCGCGCACACCCGCACCGACATCGATGTGCAGCGGCTGCGTCGCATCGAACCAGGTATGGTCGAGCGCGATCACAAACATCGCGGTATCGTCGCCGGCGCTGTACGTGGCCCGTTCGTCGCGCGACAGCCGCCGCCGTGCCAGGCCACGCATCCGTTGCCGCGACAAGGTCGGCAAATGCGCGCGCGAAGCAATCGCCGTTTGCTCCAGCCAGGCACTTGCATCGTGCTCGGTGGCGTCGCCCGGCATGCGCAGACCGATCACCAGCTCGCCCGGTGCGGCCGCACCCGCGTCGGCCGGCGGATCGATCCAGAAGCCGCCCGCTTCGACGGTGAACTGGCGGACCCGATAGCCCTGGCGCACCGTGGACAGCGCCGCGTCGATCCACTCGAGCAGCGGATCAAAAGACGCCAGCAACTCCGTATAGTCGAACGGCGCGAAAGTGGGCACGCCACGGGTTGGCCGCAGACTCGCCAGGCCGCCCGCCATACCGGCGAGGATGCGGTAAAGGTCGAGTGGATGAACCGCGCGCGAATGCAGCGCGGCTTCGATTTCCGGCAAGCGCATCCACAATGCGGCCAGTTGCCGCTCGATCTGTGCCGCGTCGTCGCGCTCGCCAGCACGGCGTGCCGCATCCAGGCGGCCAGAAAGGAATACGCACTTTTCTCGCGCGCGCATCGCGATGCGCATGATGCGCTGGCCGAGTGGCGATTCCGGCGCGACGAACGGACAAGGCGGCACGTACTCGGTAAGCGCGACGCCCCCGCCCTGTTGTCGCAACTGCATCAACGGTAACCGTTCGTATTCCTGATTGCCAAGATCGGTCATCAGATGCAGCCTTGGCCGCCATGTCGTGATCGCGGCGGGCTCGGTGCCGGTTGTCAGATCGGGCACGCCCTGGCTCTGATGCTGCCGGTAGCGCGCGCCGCGCTGATCGATCTCGCCGCCGCGGTAAAGCGGCGGCACCGCCAGATACACGGTGACGAGTTGCTCCGGCGAGCCGAATGCCTGGCGCACGTCGATCTGTAGCACGGGATCGTCGGGACCGTGACGGATTGGCAACCCGTCAGCCAGGATCGCATCGAGCCGGGTGATGCGCACGAGCCCTTCGGCGAGGCCCGCTTCTTCCTGCTCGAGTGTCAGCACGCCCCAGTAGTGCGGCCGGGCCGCGCCGGCCAGGAGCGCCGCGTGTCCGGCCGCGTGCAAGGCCTGGGTCTGAAAATGCTGCGGCAGCAACGGCATGCCTTCGAACCAGCAAATCGTATCCGGAAACAGATTGCGCATGATAGTGGGCTACCAGCCTTATTGTTGCCACATGCCGGAACGGCGTGCAGTCGCGCTGACGTCGCCATTCGCCCACTGCCGGGGCGCCGTCGCATCGCGGCCATCGATGTCGTCGAAGTTCATGGTTCGCTCTAGCGGGCGATTAACTGAAGATCCTGGTCGCCCAGTTCGAGCAGCGGCTTCTCCGGACCGCCGTCGAGCCGCACGCGGTGGGCGCCGGCCGTCTGGTAGTCCGCGAACACCAATACGCCGGCCGCGCGCTGCCCATCGAAGGCAAACGCGGGGTCGGAAATCTGCTGACCCGGAACGAGTTCGTACGAGACGACGCTCAGATCTTTCGGATGGTCGCGCCGCAACTGCTCGCGCTCAGCAAACCATTTGGCCGACGGCAAACCGAGCAGCGTATCAAGCAATTGAGGATTACGTACCAACACGGCGTCGACCGCAATCGGTGTATCGAGGTTCGCCTGCGCCGCCACCTGGATGGCGAGCGAGTCGACCTTGACGCGCGGCAGCGACGCCGAGCAACCCGCGACGCACAGCACGGCCACGAGCGGCACCGACCACCGCCGCGGCGCCTGGCTGCGCCGGCCGGCCGCGAGTCCCGAAGCATTGATCACGTCGATACCCCCTACACATCCCGTTCGTCTGCGTCGGCTGACACCGCTGCCATGTTTAGCATGGACTTCTGTTCAGCCGTCCTCGTATCTGTTGTCGTATGGCGAGCCTCTCTCAGCTTGCCCGCATGCTCTCTCGCGTCACGTCCCGCGGCGAGCGTAGTCTACAAGTACCGCCCTCTACACCGCAATTGCCGTTTGAAACGGGTCGTCGCTCTGCCACGAAACTGTCACTGCGGGTAAGTTCTAATCCCGCACGAGGCCTCGACGCAAACGTTAAATTATTGTTTGAATTTCGTCGAAGACTATCGTAAAGTATTTTTGTCTGAGCAATTTGCGGCGAGCGGAATTTTTTTCGGATTCCTCTCGACGTAGCTTTCCGGGGGCAGGTGCGCCTTGCGCAAGCGAAGGGTTAATGCCCGGTCGCGAGTGCCTTTGCGCCCGTTATCTTCTGTTGCAGTCACGCAGTGCGGCGCGATCGTGATTCCGATTGCCCGAGTGCATGCGCTCGTCTTCGCGCAGGCCCTCACGCAGCTTGATTTCGGAAGTGGTATTTGTCGCGCCAGAAAGAAAAGAAGCGGTGCATGCACCGCGCTATTAACGCGTTACAAGAACGAAATGCGAGGGATGACCATGGCCGACAGCACCCAGCACTGGTTCGAGAGGAACCGCCCGCCGCGCGTCCAGATTACCTACGACGTTGAAACCGGCAACGCAATCGAGAAAAAAGAGCTGCCGCTTGTCGTCGGCATCCTCGCGGATCTATCGGGTCAGCCTGAAGAGCCGCTAGCCAAGCTTTCGGAGCGCCGCTTCGTCGACATCGACCGCGATAATTTCAATGACGTGATGAACTCGATCGGGCCGCGCGTCGCCCTGCAGGTCGACAATACGCTGGCTGGCGACGGCAGCAAGCTGAACCTCGCGCTCAAGTTCCAGCATATCGACGACTTCGATCCGGTGCAGATCGTCCAGCAGATCGCACCGCTCAAGCAGCTCTACGATGCGCGGCTCCGCTTGCGCGACCTGCTCACCAAGCTCGACGGCAACGACGAGCTCGACAAGCTGCTGCAGGATGTGGTGCACAACACGCAGGGACTGGCTGAAATCAAGTCCGCCCATCCGCACGATGGTGTCGTCGCGCAACTGCCCGCGCCGGCAGATGCGACTGATCCCGCCGGCGACGCGCCCGCAAGCGCCTGAGCCCTGCACGCCCCTAGGAGACGCTGATGTCGGATATTCAAGCCGCGGCTGCGCCCGCGCAAACGGAAACCCTTACCCTGCTCGACCGCATCGTTCACGACGGCCGCATGGCGCACGACGACGAGCAGCAACAGCACGCCCGCGAACTGCTCGCTGAGTTCGCGCTGCAGGTGCTCGACAAGAACATGACGGTCAGCCGCGATACCGTCGCGATGATCAACGACCACATCCGCAAGATCGACGAACTGATCAGCGAGCAGCTCAACCAGGTGCTGCACCACGCGGATATGCAGGCGCTCGAAGCATCGTGGCGCGGCATCCATTACCTCGTAAAGAACAGCGAAACCGGTACGCGCCTGAAGCTGCGCCTTCTGAACGTGTCGAAGAAGGATCTGCAGAACGACCTGGAAAAGGCCATCGACGTCGACACCAGTGCGCTCTTCAAGAAGGTCTACGAAGAGGAATACGGCACCTTTGGCGGCCATCCGTTCAGCGTGCTGATCGGCGACTACTACTTCAGCCGCCAGACACCCGATATCAGCCTGCTCGAGAAGATTGCCCAGGTCGCGGCAGCGGCCCACGCCCCCTTTATTTCGGCTGCGCATCCGCAACTGTTCGATATGGGTAGCTTCACCGAACTCAGCGTGCCGCGCGATCTGTCGAAGGTATTCGAGACGATCGACATGAGCCGCTGGCGCGAATTCCGCAAGAGCGAAGACTCCCGCTATGTGGCGCTGGTGTTGCCGCATGTGTTGATGCGCCGTCCTTATCATCCGGACAGCAATCCGGTGGAAGGCATGAGTTTCGTCGAAGATGTCGATGGCACCCAGCATTCGAAGTACCTGTGGGGTAACGCGGCCTATGCGCTGGGCCAGCGCATCACCAACGCCTTTGCGCAATACAGCTGGTGCGCCGCGATTCGCGGTGTGGAAGGCGGCGGCGCAGTCGAGAAACTGCCGGACCATATCTTCCAGACGGCCTCGGGCGACAAGGCGATGAAATGCCCGACCGAGATCGCGATCACGGACCGGCGCGAAAAGGAGCTGGATTCGCTCGGCTTCATCGCCCTGTGCCACAAAAAGAGCGAGGGGCTGGCGGTCTTCTTCGGCGGCCAGACCGCCAACAAGCCCGCGGCCTACAACACCAATGAAGCCACCGCCAACGCCCGCATTTCCGCCATGCTGCCTTATGTGCTCGCCGCGTCGCGGTTCGCGCATTACCTCAAGGTGATCATGCGCGACAAGGTGGGCAGCTTCATGACGCGCGACAACGTGCGCACCTATCTGAACACCTGGATCGCCGACTACGTGCTGCTCAACGACAATGCGCCGCAGGAAATCAAGGCGCAGTATCCGCTGCGCGAGGCGCGCGTCGACGTGACGGAGATCGCTGGCAAGCCCGGTGCCTACAAGGCGACGGTGTTCCTGCGGCCGCACTTCCAGCTCGAGGAGCTCACCGCTTCGATCAGGCTGGTCGCGTCGCTGCCGCCGCCTGCCGCCGCCTGACTCTCCACGGCCCAGCACTACCCTACTGTCATCCACGCGGCGCGGCCATTTCGGCACGCGCCGCTTCCACACGTTTCAGGAGCGCTCAGTCATGGATTCGATCATTCTCGATCTCGGCGACGACATCAAAGGCGAATGCACCATTGAAGGCTATACCGACAAGATCGAAGTGATGTCATACAGCCACAACGTGGCGATGCAGGTCACCAACGACGTCAGCAATTCGGAACGCACCTCGGGCAAGCCGCATATCGGCGAGTTCACCCTGACGAAGTTCGTCGACGTCTCGACGCCCACGCTGAACGAATACTGCTGCGGCGGCAAGGCGTTGGCGACCGCGACGGTGATCGTCGGCCGCAATGCCGCTGAGAGCGACGGCAAGATCATGCCGTTCATCACCTACACGCTCAACAACGTAGTACTGAGCAATGTCAGCGTGTCGGGCGGCGCCGGCGGCAAACCGGTCGAAACGTTATCGCTGAACTTCACGAAGATCAAGTGGGAACTGACCGCGCAGAAGGACGACGGCTCGAAGGAAGGCACCGCCGCCTCGACCTGGGATCTCGCCGCCAACAAGCTTGTCAAGGGAGGCGCCTGACGCCTCTACCCGCCTGCCGCCTACGCTCCTCACCTGTGAGGCATCATGCCGCCCGTTGACGCCCCCGCCGCGCCGATGCCGCTTTTTGAGCGGCTCGAGGACGACGCCCCATTCGCGTCCGCCGAAACGCCCGCGCACCGAACGCTCACGCCCGCTGGGCTGCGCGCTTCGGTGCGTGGCGAACTGATCCGGCTGCTCAACACCCGGCGCGGTCGCACGGGCGCACCCCGGCCGCTCGATGTGCTCCATTACGGGCTGCAGGACTGGAGCGCGAGCGACGCCGCGCGCGCCGCCGACCGCCACGGGCTCGAGCGTGCGGTCGTCGAGGCGATCCTGGCGTTCGAACCGCGCCTCAAGCAGCCACGCGTCCAGCTCGAACCGGAGCCGGACGCGCCCTGGCGGCTGCGGCTGCGCATCATGGGAACCCTTGAGGTCGGCGCCGGCCCTTGGGCCGTTGCCTTCGTCGCGCAACTCGCTGACGGCCATCCGGTCGGAGTGGTCGATGAACGAATCGCTTGACGACCTGCTGCTCGATTACTACCAGCGCGAACTGACCTATTTGCGGCGCGCGAGCGAGAGCTTCGCGCAACGCTACCCGAAGATCGCCCGCCGCCTCGAACTGGGACCCGGCGAAAGCGCCGATCCGCATGTCGAACGCCTGATCGAAAGTTTCGCTGTCCTGACTGCGCGCATCCAGCGTACCCTCGACGACGAATACTCGGAGTTGACCGACGGCCTGCTCGAGCAGTTCTACCCCTATGCCGCGCGGCCGTTGCCGTCCATGACGATCGTGCAGCTCGAAGCGGATCCCACCCAGGGCAGCGTCGCTACCGGTTACGCGGTGCCGCGCAATACGCCGCTGGTCCACGTGACGTCCGACGGCACAGCGATACGCTGGCGCACTTCGGCTGACGTGACGCTCTGGCCCATCGCGCTCGAAGCGGCCCAGATGCTCAATGCCGAAGAAGCGCAAACCGCCACCGGTGATCCGGGCCTGCAAGCGGCGCTGCGTCTTTCGCTGCGGACAACCGGCCTGCACCAATTCGGCGGGTTACCGGTCAAGCGCTTGCGCGTGAGGCTCGCGGGCTCGCCCGTCAGCGCCGCGACCCTTTACGATCTGCTCTGCGCACATGGCGCTGGCGTCTACCTCCAGGCACCCGGTACCCCCGCGCAAATTCTTGCAGGCAAGCCGGAACCGGTGGGCTTCGATGACGATGAGGCGCTGCTGCCGCTCGAAGACGGCGTGCACCCGGCGTGTCGCCTGCTGGTCGAGTATTTCGCTTTCCCAGAGAAATTTGCGTTCTTCGATTTGCCGTTCGAACCGCCAGCGGACGCTGGCGACCGCCTGGATCTATTGATTGGACTCGACGCCGCGCCGGGCGGGCGTCTCACGCTCCACGCGCATGACTTCGCGCTCGGTTGCACGCCGGCGCTCAATCTGTTCGCGCGTACCTCGGAACCCTTGCGCCCTGACAACACGCAGCGCGAGCTGCGCGTGAGCCCCGACGCGCATCGCGAAGCCAGCACCGAAATCTATGCAGTGCGTAAGGTCCGCTCGGTGAGTGGCCGCGAGGTCGTCGAAGTGCCGCCCTACTACGGTGTGCAGCACGGCAGCGGTTCGACGCTCTACTGGCATGCTCGGCGCGTGACAGGGATGCATCCGTCGCGGCCCGGCAGCGACATGATGCTGACCTTCGTGGATGCCTGCTTCGATCCGGCGAGCCCCTCCGCCCGCACGCTCACCGCGGAACTGCTCTGCACCAACCGGCATCTGGCTCACACGCTCGAACCCGGCATGCTGCTGTCGTTCGAGCAACCGGGCCCGGTTGCGAGCGTGCGGATCGCACATCGTCCCACCCGGCAAACCTTCGCCGCGCTCGACGGCAGTTCGCGCTGGCGCCTCGCTTCCCAGTTCGTCCTCAATCACACGCCCCTTGTCGCCGGCCCGCAGGCTCCGCAGTCCTTGCGCGAGATGCTGGAACTGCACAACCTCGCGGCTAACCCCAGTGCGCGCCGGCAAATCACCGGGCTCATGAGCGTGAGCAGCGAAGCGATCGTCGGGCATGTCGGCTCGGACTTATGGCGCGGCTGGCAAAACGGCCTGAAAGTGCGCATCGAACTCGACCATACACATTTCGTCGGCGCTAGTCCGGTCATGTTCTCCGGGGTGCTGGCCAACTTCTTCTCGCTGTACGCGAGTGTCAATCGTTTCGTGCATACCGCACTGATGCGCGACGGCAGGGAGATTCACGCATGGCGGCCACTCCAGGGCAGCCCGCTCGTTCTGTAGGGCAGCGGCTGTTCGACGAACCGTATGCCTTCGAATTCGCGCAGGCGGTGCGGTTGCTCGAATTGCTGCGGCCCGGCTCGGTGCCGCTTGGCACGGGCCTCGATCCGCGCGCCGAAGCGCTTACGCTAGCCGGCGCACTCGCCCCGGTATTTGCACCGAGCGCCCTTGGCGCATTACGGCTCGCGCAGCCGCGTGCGCTCGCCGTCGAGGCGGACACCGTAGACGACCCAGCGCCGCAACCCGAACTGGAAGTCAACGCGTTCGGACTGGGCGGCCCCGAAGGCCCGTTGCCGGACGCGTATCAGGAGTGGCTGCAGGACCGCTTGCGGCAGAAGGACACGTCCGCTGTCGCGTTTCTCAACCTGTTTCAGCACCGGCTGCTTGCGCTGCTCTACCGGGCACAGCGCAAGTACCGCGTCGCCGATCCGTTTCTCGCACCGCTTCACAGTCCCGCGCAGACCATCCTGCGCGGCTTGACCGGCCTGCCTTTGCCGAAACGTGGCGCAGCGGTGCCGGCCGGCGGCCTCGATGTTTCGGCAACGCTCGCGCGGGCCGGACTGATGGCCAACCGGCGCCGCTCGCTGGCCGGCTTCAACGTGATTGCCCGGCACCATTTCGGCGTGCCGGTGCGTACTTCGCCGTTCGCAGGCGGCTGGCGCACGCTGGCCGACGAGAGCCACACCCGCATCGGCCGGCACGGCCGTAACCACCACCTCGGACATGGCGCGGTGATCGGCACGCAGATCTGGGACGAGCATCGCGGCATTCGCATTGCAATCGGCCCCCTGCCGCTCGAGAGCTACGAATCGTTTCTGCCCGGCGGCCGCTGTCATGCGGATCTGCACGCGCTCGCAGCGGCTTATTTCGGCGCTGATCTCTACCATCACCTCGACCTGCATCTGGGCGCCGGCCAGCAGCCCAAGGCGCAGCTTTCGCTGCAAGCGCCATTGCGGCTCGGCTGGACCGCCTGGGTCGGCGCAAGCGACACGCCACCAGCGCGCACCGCCCATATGCGCCTTGGCGCCGTGCGCCCCGATGAGCGCAATGGAACCACCGGATGAGCCTCGACCTCAAGACGCTGGTCGGCACCCTCGAGCGTTCCTCGCGCGGTGCGCTCGAACGGGCCGCGCAGCGCTGCCTGCAACTGACCCACTTCGAGGTGGAGATCGAGCATCTATTGCTCGAACTGATCGACATCGAGGGCGGCGACCTCGCCTGCGTGCTGCCACACTTCGCGCTGGAGCGCGACGCGCTGATCGCCGAGATCAACCGCGCGCTCGAACAGTTCAAGCGCGGCAATACCCGCACGCCGTCGTTCTCGCGCAATCTCGTCATGCTCATGCAGGATGCCCTTGTCCTGTCCACCGTGGTGTTGCAGGAGCCGCTGGTGAGTTCGGGCACCCTGCTGCTGGCGCTGCTCGAAAGCGATGCGATATGCGCGCAGTTGTCGGCCAGCGTGCCGTCAATCCTGCGCGTCTCGCGCGCCGCACTGCGGATGAACCTGAAAACGTGGCTCGCGCCGTCGAGCGAACGCGGCGTGGCAGCGGTAGGCACGCATGCCGGCGTCCTGAGCGGCCCCACCGGTTCAGGCCGCGCGAACGGCGCTGGCGCCGCGGCCTCGGCGCTCGATCAATACACACTGGATCTGACCGCCGAAGCGCGGGCGGGACGCATCGATCCGATCGTCGGGCGCAACGCGGAAATTCGCCAGACCGTCGATATCCTGCTGCGACGCAGGCAAAACAATCCGATCCTGGTCGGTGCGCCTGGCGTAGGCAAAACCGCGGTCGTCGAAGGGCTTGCCCTGCGGATTGCCGCGGGCGAGGTACCACCGCCACTCGCGGCCGTCGCACTGCGCGTGCTCGACCTCGCCTTGCTGCAAGCGGGCGCAGGCGTCAAAGGCGAGTTCGAGCAACGCCTGAAGAGCGTGATCGACGAGGTCAAACGCTCGGCGCAGCCGGTCGTTCTCTTTATCGACGAGGCCCATACGATGATCGGCGCGGGCGGCGCCGAGGGGCAAGGCGACGTGGCCAACCTGTTGAAGCCGGCGCTGGCGCGCGGCGAGTTGCGCACGATAGCGGCCACCACGTGGCTCGAATACAAGAAGTATTTCGAAAAGGATCCCGCGCTGGCGCGGCGCTTCCAGTTGGTGCAGGTCGAAGAGCCCGACGAGCAGACCGCGGTCGCGATGTTGCGCGGCGTCGCCACCAAACTTGAAGAACATCATGGCGTCGCGGTGCTGGAGGCGGCGATCGTCGATGCCGTAAAGCTGTCGCATCGCTATATCTCCGGCCGCCAGTTGCCCGACAAGGCGATTGCGGTGCTCGATACCGCCTGTGCCCGTGTAGCGCTGGCGCAACACGACACGCCCCCGCAACTGGAAGCCGCGCGGCATCGCGAACGCGCGCTGCATGAGGAACTCACGCGGCTCAAGCGCGAACTGGTGCTCGGCGCAAACCATGCGGCTCGGCTTGCGATGCTCGACGCCGAGCATCAACGCAACGCGACCCTCGCGCGCGAACTGGAGGCGCGGTGGCACGACGAGTCCGCCGCGGTACGCGAAATCCTCAGCACCCGGGCGCGACTGGCCACGGTCGATCAGGCGTTGAGGGAGCAGCCGCAGGAGCCGCCCGGACTCGGTGAAGAGCTCGACGACCTGAGTGCTGAACTAGCCAGGCTTGAAAGCGGGCTGGAAGCGATCCGCGACGACGATCCGATGGTGCCGGTCTGCGTCGACTCCAAGGCGGTTGCTGCGGTGATCGCGAGTTGGACCGGCATCCCGGTCGGCAAGATGCTGGCCGACGAAGTGCATGCGGTGCGCACGCTCAAGGCGCGTCTCGCGCAACGAATCATCGGCCAGGATGCAGCACTCGATAGGATTGCCAAACGCATCCAGGCCTATCGCGCCGGTCTAACCGATCCGTTGAAGCCGGTCGGTGTGTTCCTGCTGGTAGGGCCAACCGGCGTCGGCAAGACCGAGACGGCCTATGCGCTCGCCGATGCCTTGTACGGCGGCGAGCGAAATCTGATTGCGATCAATCTGTCGGAGTACCAGGAAGCGCACAACGTATCGCAACTGAAGGGCGCGCCGCCCGGTTACGTCGGTTACGGCATGGGCGGCATGCTGACCGAGGCCGTGCGCCGCCGGCCGTACAGCGTGGTGCTGCTCGACGAGATCGAGAAAGCCCATCCCGATGTGCTCGAAGCGTTCTACAACGTCTTCGACAAGGGCACCATGGAAGACGGCACGGGCCTGCTCGTCGATTTCCGCAACACGGTCATTCTGGCGACCAGCAACGTGGGCGCCGAATTGCTGCTGCACACGCCAGCCGACCTGCTCGCCACCGACGCCTTCACGCGCAGGCTGCGCGACGTGCTGCTGGAGGCGTTCCGCCCGGCGTTTCTCGCGCGCATGACCGCAGTGCCTTACCGCGCACTCGACGACACGGTGCTGCGCGAAATCATCGAAAAGAAACTGGAGGAGCTGAGAACGCGATATCACGCGTTCACCGGCAAACAGTTCAATTTCGACGCCGAGATCGTCGACGCGGTGCTCGCGCGTTGCCGCTCGGCCGGCGCGCGCGAAATCGACAACGTGCTGATGAACGAACTGGTCGGCACGCTCGCACAGTGGGCGCTCGAATGACAACGCGTCCTATCCCGACCGACGACACCACCCGCCTTGCGATCGCCGGCGCGCCATTCGATACGCTTTTTCCCGCCCAGTTCAGCGGCCGCGAAGCCATCGGCGCAGTCACCGAATTGAACTTGCGCGCCACCGGCGCCACACCGGCCATCGCGCTCTCCGGGCTCACCGGCCAGCACGCCACGCTCTCGCTCCAATGGAGCGACACCCCACGCCTCATCGATGCCGTTTGCACGCGAGCGGCGCAATTACCGTCTACCGTCGAGGGCAGCCATTACGCGCTCGAATTGCGCTCGTGGCCATGGCTCTTGACGCTCGCGTCGAACAACCGGATCTTCCAGGGCAAAACCACGCAGCAGATCGTCGAGGCCGTCTTCAACGGCCATGGCGCAACCGACTTCTCGTTTTCGTTGACTGGCACGTACGAGGCGCGCGAATACTGCGTGCAATACGCAGAGACCGACTTCGCCTTCGTTTGCCGGTTGTGCGAAGAGGAAGGCTGGTTCTATTTTTTCCAGCACGAGAACGGTAAGCACACGCTCGTTGTGGCCGACCATAACGACGCCTTCGCGACGCTGCCCGGCGCCGCCGCGACGCTCACCTATACACCAGGCCACACCGGTAAGCGCGAAAGCGGTCAGATTCTGTATTGCGAACTGGTCGAACAAAGCGTGACTGGTGTATTCGCAAGTTCCGATTACGCGTATCTGATGCCCACGTCGCAGCTTTTTTCACAGGCAGAGGCCGTCTCCGATGGCCCCAAAGTCTACGAATACCCCGGCCGCTATCAGACGAGTTCGACCGCGGCATCGATCACGAAGCGCCGCATCGACGAATTGCGCAGCGGCGCACGCCTCTTGATCGGCGAAAGCGATTGCCGTGCGTTGCTGCCGGGGTACAAGTTCACGCTGTCCGACCACGAGTCGACTGACGCCAACATCGAGTGGGTGGTGGCGAGCGTGGTCCATGACGCGAGTCACGATATCTACCGCAACCGCTTCGAGGCCTTCCCCGCGACCATCGAATACCGCCCGGCACGCGTGACGCCTCGACCCGTGATGCCGACCCAGACGGCCACCGTCGTGGGCAAGGCAGGCGAGGAACTCTGGACCGATCAGTACGGACGCGTCAAGGTGCAGTTCCATTGGGATCGGGACGGCAAGAACGACGAGAACAGTTCATGTTGGGTCCGCGTCGCGCAACCGTGGGCCAGCAAGCGCTTCGGCATGCAATTCATGCCGCGCATCGGCGACGAGGTCGTGATCACCTTCGTCGATGCCGATCCGGATCGTCCGCTCATCACCGGCAGCGTCTATAACGGCGCGAACCAGCCGCCCTATACGCTGCCCGACAACCAGACGCAGTCCGGCATCAAGACAAGCAGCTCGAAGGGCAATGCCGGCTTCAACGAACTGCGTTTCGACGACAAGCAGGACAACGAAGAAGTCTTCATGCAGGCACAAAAAGACCTGAACGTGAAGGTGCTGAACGACGCGGCCTGGACCATCGGCCATGACGAAACGCGCACCATCCAGCATGCGCGCACGCATACGGTGAAAGAAGCCGACGACACGCTCGTAGTGGAAAGCGGCAATCGCAGTGCAACGGTGAAGACCGGCAACGAAACTGTCGATATCGCCGGCACCCGCACGGTCAAGGCCGGCGGCGACGAAACGCGCAGCGTCGGCGGCAACCTGGTGCACACCGTGAGCGGGAACTTCACGCTGAGCGTGGACGGCAATCTGACGATCAAGGTCGGCGGCACCCTCACGCTGCAAAGCACCGGGGACCTCAGCGCGAAGACTGACGGCTCGATGAGCCATCAGGCTGCGATGTCTTTGACCAACCAGGCGGGCACGTCGTTGACGAACAAGTCGGACGGCACGCTATCGAACGAGGCGCAAAGCGTATCGAACAAAGGCGCGCTTGAACAAACGGTGGATGGTGGCGGCCTCTTGACCGTCAAAGGCGGCATCGTGAAGATCAATTGAGCTTTACGTGATGAACAAACCTCAGGATGTGAGCGTGGCGCGCGGCGAATCCGGTGTCGAAGGCACGCTGGTGGACGGGGCGCTGCACGGCCTCACGCGCATCTACGCGGACGGCGTGGTGCTGGCAATCCTGCGCTATGTGCATGGCCGCCTCGGTGGTCCGGCGACCCTGCTCTATCCTGACGGCACACCGTCCGCGCAACTCAACTACGCCGACGACAAGCTCGATGGCAAAGCGGTGTACTACGCGCAGGACGGTACGGTGCAACGTGAGGCGCATTATGTGCGCGGTGCGCTGAGCGGCGACAACAAGACTTATTTGCCGGACGGCAGCTTGCTCGAACACGCCAGATACCGGCAGGGCAAGCTGCACGGCCTCTTCGAGCGCTTTCACGGCAATGGCCAACTCGCCGAGCGGCAGTTGTATGGCGCGGGCAAGCCGGTCGAGCCCGGCGAGCGCTATGCACAGGATGGCCGGCCGCTCGATGCCGACGGCAAGCCGCTATCACGCTGGCGCCGCTGGTGGCGCATGCTGCCCGGCACGGCGCCCGCACCACAATGAGCACTCAGGGCACGAACGTGGTGACCTGCCCCGGTTGCGCCACCTTGATGACGCCACCCCATGCGCAGATCAGCGTGCCTTGCGCATCGAGCGCGGGGGCTACGCCCATCAGCACGGTCGGCGCGCCGCCCGGAATCCACGGCGCGGGGGTAACGGGCACGCATGGCATCGGCGTAAACACGCCGAGCGCCGCCGCGGTGGCGGCGATCACCGTAGGGTTAGCCGTGCTCTGGCACATCGCGAACGGTGTGATATTGACGATCGGAATGGAATCGACCAGCGTTGCAGCCGGCACGCCGCCGACCATCGTGCGGTTGGTCGGCAACACGTTCAGCACACTGGGGGCGGCGCCGAACGAGCATTGCAGTGTGGCGCCCGCGCATACCTGTAGATTTGCCATAGGGCCTCATTGACACGGAATCGTTCACGAAGCGTGATGCATTGGGCCAAGTCTACTATGGGCCTATGTTCGATGTTTCTTTCCAGGAATGCTAGAAAAACGCCCTCCCTCGCTCCGTTGCGGCGGGAAACGTGTCGTTTTCCCGCCTGGAGTTACCGCCGGGTTGCGCCTATCCTTGTCTCACACCACGGCACTCACATCTGCAAGGTGACACCCAAAACGGAGAAAATCAAATGACAGTTTCGATCTCGCGTCGCGTTTTCATGCTTCTCGCCGGTCTCGCCCTCGCGGGCACCGTTAGCCTGGCTCAAGCGGCCCCCGTCTCCTTCACCGTACCGCTCTCCGGCGACCAGCAAGTCCCGCCCGTCCAAACCTCGGGCAGCGGCACCGCCAACCTCACTTACGACCCCAGCACGCACGTCGTGACCTGGAACATCACCTTCAGCGGTTTGACGGGTCCGGCCACCATGGCGCATTTCCACGGGCCGGCCCCAGCCGGTAAAAACGCCGGAGTGAAAGTCTGGATCTCGCAAAAAGGAAACATGGATGTGACGAGTCCGATCAGCGGTCAAGCCACGCTATCCGCGGACGACGCCCAGATGTTCGAAGCGGGCAATATGTACATCAACGTCCACACCAAGGCCAATCCGGGTGGCGAAATCCGCGGCCAGGTGATGCCGCCGAAGGGCAACTGACGCAAGCGTTGACGCCGCGCTCTCGCCTATAGCGGCCGTTTGCAGTCTTTGGCCTGGAGGTCGAAACAGGCTCAGAGATAGACCGCGAGCAGGATCACCACCGCTGCGCCGATCAACAGCAGAAGCAACGCCAGCAGGATAGGCTTCTGCCGCGGTGCGGCGACGGTGGTTGGCAACGGCTTGTAGCCGCTCAGCATCGGCCGCAGCAGATTGTGTCCCTTCACCACCGCGTAAAGCGCGATCACCAGCACGTGCAGCGTGACCGCGGCCAGCAACACGTCCCACACCACAGCATGCGCCGTCGAAATGGCGTCGGCGATCCACGCCGGCACCTTTTCGCTGAGCGGGCCTTCGTCTGCGACTTCGTTGTAGACGTACAGGCCGCTGAGCGTTTCCGTCAGCAGTAACGCGAGCAGGAGCAACACCATCCAGCCGCCCGCCGCGTTGTGGCCCACCTGCAGATCCGGCTCGCGGCGAAACAGATGACGCAGATGCCGCACCGCTGACTCAGGTGACGCCACGAAGCTGCCAAACCGCGCGGTCTCGCTGCCGAAGCAGCCCCACAGCAAGCGGAACAGGACAAGGGCCAGCAGCGCCTCGCCGATTCGCACGTGCCAGTCCATCCAGTTCAGCTTCAAGGTTGCATAAGCCCCGGCGACCAGCACCACCACCAGCCAGTGAAACAGCCGCGTCGGCGCATCCCACACGAGTACGCGGCGACGAACCGGCTGCACCGGCGGCGTAACAGGTTCGTCAGCGTTCATGAGCCGCGCCTCCCGAGGCAAGCGTCTATAGCAATGCAGAAGAAACTATCTAGAAGAGATACAAACCCGCAACGAACACGACGCCCGAGAACAGCAGCGCGGTCACGCAATAGCCCATGATGTCACGCACGCCAAGTCCGGCAATCGCCAGCGCCGGCAGCGCCCAGAACGGCTGCGCCATGTTGGTCCACGCCTCGCCATAGGCAATCGCCATGGCCGATTTGCCGAGGTCCGCGTGGAGCGCTTGCGCTGCCGGCATCACGAAGGGACCCTGCACCACCCAGTGGCCGCCGCCGCTCGGCACTGCGAAATTGATGACCGCCGAGCTCAGGAACGCCAGCAGCGGGAAGGTGTGCACGTTGGCAATATCCACAAACCAGCGGGTAATCACGCCGGCCAGCCCCGAATGATCCATCAGCGCCTGAATCCCGGCGTAAAACGGAAACTGGATCATGATGCCCGAGGCGCCCTTCGCGGCCACGCCCACTGCCCGTGCATACGCCATCGGCGTCTTGTGCAGCACCATGCCCGCGGCGAGGAACACGAGGTTCACCGTGTCGATATCGAGCGTAAACCCCTTCTGTACCGTCCGCACGACGAGATAAACCGCGCACACGAGCGCGACCAGTATCGCCAGCACGCGGCTCTCTTCGAGGCGCTCGGCCAGTGTGGCATCGGCAGGCAATGTGCGTTCCACCGAAGGCGGGTCCTCGAGCAGTGCCGGGTCCACGGCTACCACGTCTTCGGGCTTCGGCATCATCAGCCGCGCGAGAATCGGCAGGAGCACGATCAGACCGAACGTGATGAAGGCGTTGTAGCCGGTAAAGATGGTATGCGAGACCGGGATCAGACCAACGGTCTTTTCCAGCGGATTGCCCTTGGTGGCCGCCACCAGCGGCACCGATCCCGAGAGTCCGCCGTGCCACGTCAGAAAGCCCATATAGGCGCTCGCCACCAGCAGGCGGTAATCGGTGCCCTTCACCCGCCGCGCGACTTCGCGCGCGAGCATCGCACCCAGCACGAGGCCGAAGCCCCAGTTGATGGCGCACGCCACCGCGCCGCAAAACGCCACCAGCATGACGCCTTGAGCGGGCGTGCGCGCCGAGCTTGCCAGCGCCACCAGCAGCCGCTTGACCGGTCCCGAACTGGCGAGCGCATGACCGGTCACCAGAATCATCGCCATCTGCATCGAGAAAGCCAGCAGGTTCCAGAAGCCGCCACCCCACATGGTCACCAGCTCGGCGGGCGCCTTCGGCGTCAGGCTGAAAGCCAGCACGAATGTCGCGATGGTCAGGAAAATCGCGAAGATCAATGGGTCAGGCAGGACGCGATGGACCACCTGGGTAAAAAACCGCGAGATACGTTGAATCAACTGTCTACTCCTCATCACCGAAAATATTCTTGGTGGGCGGATTAACGTCACAGCGCGCATGCATTGCGCTGCATTTTTTGTTCGCCCACGTCCCCGGCCGCGATTCTTGCATGAAATGCAGGCCTTTGCTGTGGAACGCACAACAGTCTTGTGCGTTCCATGCGGGGGTATTCGTAGCAAACTTCGCTTTGGCGCCCCGGGCACGAGGTATGCGGCGCCACTCCAGCAACAACACTCACAGGAGATTGTTCGATCATGGAATACCGTCAACTTGGCCGTTCAGGCCTCAAGGTGTCGACCGTCACGCTCGGCACAATGACAATGGGCGGCAAGGGAAAATTTGCGAGCGTCGGCGAAGTGGGCCTCGATGAGGCGCGCCGGCAGATCGACATGTGCATCGATGCGGGCGTCAATCTGATCGATACGGCGGACGTCTATTCGAACGGTGCATCGGAGGAGATCGTCGGCGCGGCGCTCGACGGCAAGCGTAAAGGCGGAGTCCTGATCGCGACCAAGGCGCGTTTTCCGATGGGAGACGGGCCGAATGATCGAGGGCTGTCGCGGCATCATCTGATCGAGTCCTGCGAGGCGAGCTTGCGGCGCCTCAGGACGGATGTAATAGACCTCTACCAGGTCCACGAATGGGACGGGCTCACGCCGCTTGAAGAGACGCTCGAAGCGCTCGACATGCTGGTACGCCACGGCAAGGTCCGCTACGTGGGCTGCTCGAATTACTCGGGCTGGCATCTGATGAAAGCGCTGCATGTGAGCGAGCGCGATCGTCTGCCGCGCTTCGTGAGCCAGCAGATCCACTACACGCTCGAAGCGCGCGAGGCCGAGTATGAACTCGCGCCGGTGGCGCTCGATCAGGGGGTGAGCATTCTGGTCTGGAGCCCGCTTGCCGGCGGGCTGCTGTCGGGCAAGCACCGCCGTAACACTACGCCAGAAGGCACGCGCCAGCTCGCGGGCTGGACCGAACCGCCGATTCGCGATGAGGAACGGTTGTGGTCGATCGTCGACGTGCTGGTGGAAGTGGCCGGCGAGCTCAACGTCTCGGCCGCACAGGTCGCGCTGGCATGGACACTGGGGCGGCCGGCGGTAGCCTCGGTGGTCATCGGCGGGCGCAACGAGACACAACTGCGCGACAACCTCGGCGCCGCCAACCTCACGTTGAGCGCGAGCCAGCGCGAACGGCTCGACAAGGTCAGCGCCCCGCCTCTGCTCTACCCCTACTGGCATCAGCGGAATACCGCAAGCGATCGCCTCAGCGCGGCCGATCTGTCGCTGCTCGGACCGCATCTGAAGAAGGCGTAACCTGCCTCGCGTGCTAGCGGCAGAGCCGTCTTGCACGCCAAGCAAAACAAAGCCGATCGTCGGCTCACGCTGACGACCGGCTTTTGCCTCTCAGGCCCAGCTTTCGCTACGAGCGCTGAAGCTTCAGTTGCTGCTGCGACACACCATCAGAACTTGTGGCGCAGACCGACGCTAACCAGTTCCTGCGTGTTGGTGCCGCCGTAGCCATACGAACCCACGGATGCCTGGGCGGCCACCACGGCAGTGCCGTCCGCACTAAGCGTTTCGCCGCTGGCGTGTTGGTATGCCCCCACCAGATACACGTCGGTGCGCTTGGACAAGTTGTAGTCCGCGCCAATCGAAACCTGATGGTAGGTCGCGCCGGTGTCGCCGCTCGACTTCGTATAGCTGTAGCCGACGCCCAGCAGGATGGCCGGCGTGGCCTGGTAGTCGAAGAAGCCCTGGCCCGTGTTGAATTTCTCCGTCGAGGCGAAGGCCGATTGCCCATCCGACTTGTACTGTGCGTTGCTGTAGCCTGCGCCGAACGTGAACGGACCGGCCACATACTGCGCCGCGACGCGGGCAATGTTGATGGACTTCGCGCTCTGCAGGCCGAGGTTGATCAGCGAGCCGTCGAAAGTGCCGTCAGAGGTGCTGGACCAGCCCGAGCCGGTCGCCGTCGAAGCCCGCACCAGGCCGTCCACCGTCTCATTGTCGGCCACGAAGTAACCCGCCGCGATCGAGATCGGGCCGTTGTTATACGCCGCAGCCGCCGACCAGGTCTGCCCCGAGCCGGTTTGTCCCGCGACGCCGCCAAACGCATACATGCCTTCGACCTGCAGGCCCGAGAACACCGGCGACACGTATTTGATCGCGTTGTTCGTGCGGGAACTGTTGTCGTAGTTGTCGACGTCGCCTGCGGTTGCGAACGTGCTGCCGAAATAGTTATCGGCCGTGATGCCCTGCACCAGATCGACGAGCGGGTCATATTGGCGGCCCAGCGTGAACGTGCCGTATTGATCTGCCGTCAAACCCACAAATGCCTGACGACCGAACAGGCGACCGCCCTGCCCCAGTCCCCCCGTGCTCGGGTTAAAGCCATTTTCCAACTGGAAAATAGCCTTCAGACCGCCGCCCAGATCTTCCTGGCCTTTCAAGCCCCAGCGGGTACCGGAAAGATCGCCGTTACTCGCGTTGCCGACCGACCATTGGTTTTGGCCGGCCGCATTGGCGTTATGAACAAACGTAACGGCGGTATCAATCGTGCCGTAAAGCGTGACACTGCTTTGTGCGTGCGCTGCGCCCGCAGCACCTAGCAATGCCAGCGAGAGAGTGGAAAGCGCTATTCTTTTCATCATTTCTCCGTGCCGATGAATGATTCAGTTATTGCGAAATGGACAATAACGCGCCGCACTCTTCCGGAACACTGAAAAATATTACCTGTCGCGAAAAGTTGACAGGGTAAAAGTCTTTACAAAACAATGATCTGACGGACTATTGCTGGGGAAGAAATACTCATTTGACGTAAAGGCCAGTATTACTGCGCTATTAGCCATAATGCAAAAGTCTTTCTTCACGACGTCTATTCATTATGTTTTTCACAAGAAAGCACAATGAAATATTCGCGCAATGTTAAGTTGAACGAGCGAATTGGCGTTTAACCAATATCGCTCCGCAGTTGACGATCTGTTTAAGTGAACATGCTTATACCGGTGCGCCGGGCAGGCGCCGGTAATGGATATGGGCGGGCACCTGAAACGAATCGGGATGCGCATTGCCCTCGAGCATCGAGAACACGCAGCGCAGGCTGTGTTCGGCCAGTTGACGGCTGTCCTGCACGATGGCGTCGATGGAAAGCGGCAGGCAGTCGAGCAGTTGATGATCGTCGAACGACATCAGTCGGCCAGGCGCCTGCGTGAGCTTGTGAGCCTCGCTCATGAAGGACAGCGCCCCTTCCAGCAACGTGATCGAGCCGGCGAAGAGCGCCTGCGGGTAGCGCCCGTGCGTCGTGAACCACGCTTGCATCAGGGCGTGGCCGGATTCGCGCTGGAAGTCGCGCTGGTGGACCCAGTCTGCCCCTTCGTTCAATCCATGCGCGGCCAGTGCCTGACGATAACCCGCCAGACGGTCGCGGCTCGCCGAGAGTTCCGCCTGACCGCCGAAGTACACCACCTCGCGTACGCCCTGCTTGAGCGCATCGCCAACCAACGTGGCGACGATTTCGGTCGCATCGGTCACCACATACGGAATCTGGCTGTCCTCGACCCGGCGGTCGGCGAACACGAGCGGCAGACGCTTCACCCACTTCTGGTAGCGCTCTGGATCGGCCGTGCACGGCACCACTACAAGACCGTCCACCTGGTGCGAAACGAGGTGAGCAATCCCCTCGGTTTCGCGCACCGGGTCTTCGTCGCTCGTCACCACAACCAGCTGACAGCCGTACTGTCCGCGGCATTGCCATTCCATCGCCTGAGCCAGCGCGGAGTGCACGGAGTTGGTGAGATCGGGGATGACGAGGCCAATCGTATTGCTGCGGCGCGAGCGCAGCGCGCGTGCCGATTGCGACGGCGCGAAATGGTGTTCCTTCGCGACCTGCAGGACACGCTCGACGGTGGCCGCGGAAATGCGATAGCGCTCGGCATAGCCGTTCAGCACCATGCTTGCGGTGGTGCGGGAAACGTTCGCCAGGCGGGCGATGTCGTCAATGGTCAGACGCTCGAACTGGGTCACGCAGGCTTCCTCGCGGCAGATGGTCGACGCCCTCGATCACGAAGACCTGGCATCGGCCGCCGCGGCGCGATAGCAATGGCCGACGCGGCGTGCGCCGAACAACAGGTAGTGGGGGGAGAAACGCCGCCACACCGGTTTGCGCCGGGTGGCGGCCTGCACTGCATCGACGTTGATTTCAGTGCCAGATGGTACTACGGGGACGCGCGGCTGAAAACTTACTGCTTGTAGAGATTCAGCGGCACCGGGATGAACTTGTCCACGGCCTGGCCGTCGATCAGCTTCTTCGCGGTCTGTACGCCGTACTGACCAATCAGTTCCGGCTGCTGCTGCACGGTCGCTGCCATCGAGCCGGCCTTGACGGCGGCAATGGCGTCGTCGGTGGCGTCGAAGCCCACCACGGCCACGTTCTTCAGACCGGCTGCCTGCAACGCCTTGACCGCGCCGAGCGCCATCTCGTCGTTCTGCGCGAACACGCCCTGAATGTCCTTGTTGCTCTGGATGATGTTTTCCATCACCGACAGACCCTTGGCACGATCGAAGTCAGCCGGCTGCTTCGTGACGATCTTCACGCCGCCCTTCGCATCCACTTCGGTATCGAAGCCGGCGCCGCGCTCGTTCGCCGCGGACGAACCCGGAATGCCCTGCAGTTCGACCACGTTGCCCTTGCCGCCCAGCTTGTCGACGAGGAAGTCCGCCGCCATCTTGCCGCCGGCCTTGTTGTCGGAGGCAATGTGCGAGCTGACCTCGGCGCCGTTCACGCTGCGGTCGAGCGAGATCACCTTGATGCCCTTGTCGGTCGCTTCCTTCACGACGTTGGCGACGGCCGACGAATCGGTCGGGTTGATCAGGATCACGCTGACTTTCTTCTGGATCAGGTCTTCGACGCTGGCCTGCTGCTTGGCCGGGTCGTTCTGCGCGTCCACGGTGATGAGGGTCACGCCTTCTTTCTTCGCCTCGTCTTCAGCGCCCTTGCGCAGCGAGACGAAGAACGGGTTGTTGAGCGTCGAGATCGACAGGCCAACCGTGACGGCGCCGCCTGCTGCCGGTGCGGATGCGTCGCTCGCGCCCGCTGCAGCGGTGGTATCCGGGCCTTGCTTCGAACAGGCGGCGATGCCGACCACCAGCAATGCTGCAAACAACGGGGAGATAATTTTCTTCATTGTCGTCCTCCTGAGTCCTTCAGGTAAGTTGCGGTAGAGTGTGACGTGGATCATTTAGGGGTACTACGCGGCTTGCGCCGCTACTTCGGTAAAAAAATCGGTTTTCGGCCGGCCTGTTACTACGCTGTCGGCGAGCACAACCGCTGCAGCGTGTGAGCTGCCGCGCTCATGGCGACGAGCGCGGCAACCAAAGTGGCAACTGAGACGCTCTTACTTCTTGTTGCCCCGGTCGATCAGCACAGCGAGCAGAATCACCCCGCCCTTGATGACCTGCTGATAGAACGACGAGACATCCATGAGGTTCAGGCCGTTGTTCAGTACGCCGATCAGCAAAGCGCCCACCAGCGTGCCGAAAATCCAGCCGCGTCCGCCCGTGAGGCTGGTGCCGCCCAGCACCACGGCTGCGATGGCGTCGAGCTCGTAGCCCGTGCCCGCGGTCGGTTGCGCTGAATTCAGGCGCGAGGTCAGCACGACGCCGGCAATCGCCGCCATCACGCCGGAGATGGTGTACACCCACAACTGGATGCGATCGACCTTCACGCCCGAGAGCTTGGCCGACTCCGCATTGCCGCCCGTCGCGTAGACATGGCGGCCAAACACCGACTTCTTCAGCACGAACCAGAAGACCGCGAACATGATCAGCATTAGCACGACCGGAATCGGCACCAGCCGCGCCACGTAGCCGCCGCCCAGCAGCGAGAAGAAATCGCTGTTGAAGCTGCTGATCGGGCTGCCGTTGGAGACCACCAGCGCGAGGCCGCGCAGCACGGTCATCGAGCCGAGCGTCGCAATGAACGGCGCCACCTTGCCTTTGCTGATGACGAGGCCGTTGGCGAAGCCCATCACCCCGCCGGCTGCGATGCCCGCGAGCGTCGCCAATACGGCCGGCGTGCCGCTTTGCATGAGGCTCGCAATAATCACTGATGAGAGCGCCAGCACCGAGCCCGCGGACAGGTCGATGCCACCCAGCAGGATCACAAGCGTCATGCCGAACGCGATGAGCGCGTTGATCGACGCCTGACGCATCACATTGAGCAGGTTGTCGAGCGTCAGGAAGTTGGGGCTGATGATGGACAGCCCCACTGCGATGACCAGCAACGCGATGAATGGCCCGAGCTTTTGCAGCGTGGCCTTGGAACTGGGTGTCATGGTCAATTGCGCCATTTCGTTTCTCGCTCGTGTCTCGATCTCAGCGGTTCGGGCCGCCGTCACAGGGTTGAACAGTGGCGTTGCCGCCTCGCCGTTCGGTGGTTGTTCAGTGGATCACTCGGAAATTCGTTCAGGCCGCTGCCGAAGTTGCGGCAGTTGCACCCGTTGCGGCAGTTGCACCCGTTGCGGCATTGCCGCCGGTGGCCGCCGTCATGATCAGCTCCTGGGTTGCGCCGGCCGCTTCGAAGATGCCGTTCTGCTTGCCCTGATGCATCACCAGAATGCGATCGCTCATGGCCAGCACTTCCGGCAATTCCGACGACACCATCACGATCGCCACGCCCTGCGAGGCAAGCTGATTGATGATGGTGTAGATCTCGGCCTTGCCGCCCACATCCACGCCACGGGTCGGTTCGTCCAGCAACAGCACCTTGGGCGGCTCGGCGAGCCACTTGGCGAACACCACCTTCTGCTGATTGCCGCCGGAGAGCGACTTGACGTCCAGTTCGGCGTCGCGGGTGCGAATGCGCAACTGTTTGATGAGGTCTGCGACGGCCGCACGTTCCGCGGCGTCGTTCACCACGCCGAAGCGCGCGTAGCGGTCCAGATGGACCAGCGTCGCGTTTTCGCGCACGGACATGCCGAGCACAAGGCCCTGGCTTTTGCGGTCTTCGGTGACAAAGCCGATGCCGGCGTCGATCGCGCCCGACGCGTCACGCACATCGAGCGTGCGGCCATCGAGCTCGATGGAACCCGCCGTCTTGCGGTTGACACCGAATAGCGTGCGCAGAATCTCGCTGCGGCCCGCGCCCATCAGACCGGCCACGCCGAGCACTTCGCCGGCGCGGACGTCGAATGAAATGCCGGCGATGTTGCCGTCATCGGCGAGGCCTGACACCTTGAAGCGCACTTTGCCTTGCGTATGGGCACGCTTCGGGAAGCGCTCGCCCAGCTCACGGCCCACCATCAGGCGCACCACTTCGTCGAAACTGGTGTCCTTCACCGCGCGTTCGCCGACGAACTTGCCGTCGCGCAGCACGCTGACCTTGTCGCAGATGCGGAAGATTTCTTCCATCCGGTGCGAGACGTACACCAGCGCGACACCGCGCGCCTTCAGGGCAAGCATGATCTCGAACAGCGTCTCGATCTCGCGATGCGTCAAGGCGGCGGTCGGCTCGTCCATCACCAGCACGCGTGCATCGAGCGAGAGCGCCTTGGCGATTTCCACGAGTTGCTGCTGGCCGATCGAAAGGCGCCCTGCTTCGGCTTGCGGATCGATGCGCTCGGCGCCAACCATGTCGAGCCACTTGCGCGACTGCTTGCGCATCGCGGCGGAATCGACCACGCCAAAACGGCTCGGCTCGCGGCCGAGAAACATGTTCTCCATCACCGACAACTGCGGAATCAGGTTCAGTTCCTGATGGATGATGGCGATGCCGGCACGCTCGGCGTCAACGGTGTGGCGGATCTGCGCAGCCTTGCCGTCGATCAGGATCTCGCCCGCGTCGGCCTGGTAGACGCCGCTCAGAATCTTCATGAGCGTCGATTTTCCCGCGCCGTTCTCGCCCATCAGTGCGTGAATCTCACCCGCGCCGATATTGAATTCGACACCGTCGAGCACGCGCACAGGACCGAACGCCTTGCCGATGCTCCGCATGGTCACTTGCATGACACGCCTCTTTCAGAAATGCGCCCGGCCGCGTTGCGTCCGCTTGCCTCAAAGAGAGCGGCGTGACGCAAAGCGGCAGGTTGGCGGGCGCTCAAAATATCACGCCCGAATGCAGGATCACGTTCGCGTACGGACTGCATTCGCCCGTGCGGATTACGGCTTTCGCCTGCTGGCAAAGCCGCTTGAATTCTTCGTGCGGCACGTCGTCGATGGCGATCTGCGCGTCGCGCAGTTGCGTCATGCGCTCGGCCACGGCGGCGTTTTGCGTCAGGCATTCACTCGCGAACACGACACGCTCCGCCTTGAAGTCGGCCAGCACGCTGTCAAGCACGTCGAAGAAACCGGGCACGCCGAGCGTGAGCGAAACGTCGATGCATTCGACGCCATCGGGAATCGGCAGGCCGCAGTCGGCAATCACGACGCTGTCGGTATGACCCATGCCGGCCAGCACGCGCGCGATGTCGCGGTTCAGGTGTCCGAGTTTTTTCACGATTGAGCCTTCAGAAACTGTTCGAGTTCGGCGAGCGTGGGCATGCCGCCCTGCGCGCCCGCACGCGTGACCGACAAGGCCCCTGCTGCGTTGGCGCGGCGCACGGCCTCGTTGGCACCCAGATGCCAAAACGCGGCAAGCGCGCCGTTGAAGGTATCGCCAGCACCGGTGGTATCCACAGCGTCGACGTTGAAGCCGGCCTGGTGCACCAGCTCGCCGTCTGCGCGCGTGAAATAAGCGCCGTCGGCGCCGTGCGTCATCGCAATGCGGCCCGGCATGCGCTTCAGAACCTCGGCCCAGTCGGCGTCTGCGGTTTGCAACGCGGTCGCGAGCTCATGCTCGTTGGGCGTCAGGAGGCTCGTCAGTTCGATCAGTTCGGCGGGCAACGCGACCGCGGGGGCCGGGTTGAGGAAGAATGGTTTGCCGAGACGGCGCGCAATCTGCGCGGCGTGCAGGACCGTGGCGAGCGGCACTTCGAGTTGAGCGAGCACGACGTCTGCATCGGCAAACGCCTTATGGGCGCGGTCGAGGTCGCCCGGCGAGAGCTCATGATTGGCGCCCGGCACGACGAGGATGGCGTTGTCGCCGCCGGTCAGCGTGATCGAGGCAATCCCGGTGGCTTCGCGGCCGGTGAAGACCCAGCGGGTGTCGATGCCTTCACGGGTCAGCGTCGCTTTCATCACATCGCCGAACGCATCCGCGCCGACGCAACCTATCATCGTGACCTCGGCACCGAGCCGCGCCGCGGCGACCGCCTGGTTGGCGCCCTTGCCGCCGGGATACGTGGCGAAGCGCGTGCCGAAAAGCGTCTCGCCCAGCCGCGGAAACACATCGGTTGTCACCACCATGTCCATGTTGATGCTGCCTACTACGACCACCCGTGCCATACCGCTCCTTACGACTGCCTAACCCGCGTCCGAACGCAGGCGTTAATTTTTGCCGTGCTAAAACGTAATCAGCTTTGGAGCGGATTTATACCAGAGCGATCCGCCGGACGGAAGATGACCCAGGGTTTAACCGGATATGGAGCGAGTGAGTTGAAAGCGGTGGACCAGCGGAGGACCTTGGCCGCATGAGCGTGGGTGTCGCTTGGGCGTGTAGCCTTGCTGTGTGCTGGCGCTCAGGCGTATCTCACGGCCGCGTGATCAGCTACGCCGCTGCTCAAGACGTTGCCCGAGGCGCTGCGGAATCAGCAACGGCAAACGCAGCAGGAAGCCAACGAAAAGCCGCAGATGCATCCAGGATAACAGCAGGTTGTCCCGCAGGTAGTTGAAGTGCGACACGCCGCCCTCGTCGGCGCGGAAATAACGCACGGGCGCTTCGATCTGGATAGGCCGCACGCCTTCCCAGCACAGACGCACGGCAGCTTCCGGATCGAAATCGAAGCGGCGCATCCAGACATGACGGCTCATCACGTCACGCAATGGCCCGACCGGATACACGCGAAACCCATACAGCGAATCTCCGATGCCCGACCACAAGGTTTCGAGGTTAGCGAAGGCATTGGAAAGACGCCGCCCATAGACGCGCGCTTTCGGCGCTTTCGCGTCGAACTTCGGCAGGCCCAGCACCATCGCATCGGGCTGGCCCTTCGAAGCGGACATGAAACGCGCGATCAGATTGGCGGGATGCTGGCCATCGGAATCCATTGTCAGGACGTGCGTGAAGCCGCGCCTCGCAGCTTCCTCGATACCGATCAAAACGGCTGCGCCTTTGCCTTGGTTCTCGGGCAGCACGATCACATGCAAGCCCGCATCCTGCTCGGCCATGGCTAGTAAACGCTCGGTGCTGCCATCCGTGCTGCCGTCGACGATCACCCACACGGGGCTCCAGTTCTCCCGCGCGCTACGCACGGTGTCATAGACCTTTTCCCCGGGGTTGTAGCTCGGGATTAGAACCAGATGAGTCGACGATGGGCCGGTTGTGCGCATGGAAACAGCAACGTGAATAAAAGTCTTGGAAGGTCTGCCGGTTATCGGCAAGGAAGCGGTGCGCGATTCGCACCTTCAGCGGGACGCCATCTGCGTTTCATTCGCCTCGCCACTAGCCTCGCGCAAATTGCGCCGCCGCGCGCGCCACGCCCGCCAAGTATGCGGCGCATTCAGCAGCACCGACACGTAGTACGCGCCCTTGAAGAGGCCAAGCGAACGCCAGATTGGCGTGTCCTCGAAGATGTCGCCGGCGAGCAGCGATAGCAGCGCCTCTTTCATGCGCAGCACGTTGCGCGGCGCCATGAAGAGCTCGCGCATCGCGGGCGAGGTCATTCGGTAGATAAACCACGAGAACGCCTTCGGCCCATGCCGCAGGCGTTTGTCGAAACGCGCCAGCGCCGCTTCAGCCCGTGCGGGATCGCGCAGGCAGACGTCGATCGCTTCCGCGCCCGCAAAGGCGCTTTGCATGGCCAGCATCACGCCGGACGAAAACACCGGATCGATGAACGCGAAGGCGTCGCCGAGCAGCAGAAAATTGCGCCCGTGCGTGAGCTCGCCACTGTACGAATAGTTGCCCGTGGCGTGCACTTCGTTCACCCGCCCGGCATGCTTCAGCCGTTCGGCGAGCGGCGCGCATAGCGCAATGGTGTCGGCAAAGAAGTCTTCGACCGAGCGGCCCTTCGGACGGCTTTTCAGGTAGTACGGCCACACCACGGCACCCACGCTGGTCGTGCCGTCAGCGAGCGGAATGAACCAGAACCAGCCGTGATCGAACCAGTACACGGTGATGTTGCCTTCGTGCTCGCCGGGATTACGCTCTGCACCGCGAAAATGGCCGTACAGCGCGGAGCTGTTGTGCTTGTCGTTGCGACGCTTGCTCTTGAACTGATTCGCCAGCAGCGTATCGCGGCCTGAGGCGTCCACCACGAAGCGCGCCCGCACCTGCTCTTCGCGGCCGTCTTCGTGTTGGGCACGGATCACGGCGCCTGAGTCGTCCGGCAGAAACGCGACCTCGCGCGCGTGGCAACCCTCCGCCACCTCCACGCCATGCGCTGCGGCATTGCGCAGCAACAGATGATCGAGTTCGGAGCGGCGCACCTGGTAGGCGCCGGGCATCGACTTGTCCCATGCTTCCGCGAACAGAAAGCGTTCCATCCGGTTGTCGTGCTGCGGCGAAACGAATTCGGCGCCCAGCTTGACCATGCCGATTGCCCTCACCTGCTCGCCCACGCCGAGGCGGTCGAAGAGCCGCAAATTGGCCGGTAACAACGACTCGCCGATATGAAAGCGCGGGTGCCGTGCCTTTTCCAGCAGACGCACGCGGTAGCCGCGGTCGGCGAGCAACGTGCCGGCGCTCGAACCAGCGGGGCCGCCGCCAATCACGACGACATCCCAGAGGGTCGCGTCAGATTGATTGAGTTGTTCCGGGTGGTCGGTTTGAATCGCTTCGGCCATCGTTTTCCTCTGCATGCTGACGTGGGCGGGGCCGGCCATCCGCGGGCCGCCCTTCGGCGGTCCGACGATTAGACGGTCCTGCGGTCTTGAGATGAGGCCTCGCGGCGCTCTCTGCGTACTCCTGGATGCACAATTTGTGCCCGACCAACGCCCGTTTCAGCCGAGACCACCGTTGATCGACAGCACCTGACCGGTCACATAGGCTGCGGCGTCTGACACGAGGTAGGCGACCATCGACGCCACCTCTTCGGGCTGGCCTGCACGCTGCGCGGGCACCAGTTGCTTGATCCGCTCCGGCGGAAAGGCCGAGCCAGCCATCGGCGACTCGATGATGCCGGGCGCCACTGCATTCACCGTGATACCGCGCGAAGCCAGTTCGAGCGAGAGCGACTTCGTCGCGCCGATCAATCCAGCCTTCGCCGCGGCATAGTTCACCTGGCCACGATTGCCCATCACACCGGCTACCGACGCCATGTTGACGATACGCCCCCAGCGGGTGCGGATCATCGGCATCAGGAGCGGCTGCGTCACGTTGAAAAAACCGTTCAGCGAGACGTCGATCACGCTGCGCCATTGCTGCTGCGTCATGCCGGGCATCGGCGCGTCGTCGTGAATTCCTGCGTTGTTGATGAGGATCTGCACCGGCGCGCTTTCCAGCAGCCCTTCGAGCGCACGCTGGGTCGCATCGGCATCGGTCACGTCGAACGCAATGGCGTGCGCGCTGCCGCCTGCTGCGACGATCCTTTGGGCGGTGGCCTCGGCTTGCGCCAGGCTCCGGTTGGCATGCACCCATACTTCGTGACCTGCCTTGGCCAATGCTTCGCTGATGGCCTGCCCCAACGCGCCGCTGCCGCCTGTCACAAGCGCTCGCATCGATTCTCCATTACTGAATGCTTTCACTTATCACTGAGAACGTGGACCTTGGCGCTGCACGAGCCTCGCACCATGCCTCTCATGAGCCGAGACCGCGCGCCGCCCGCTCACTAACTAGCGGACGCGATGCGCCTCCACATAAGCCGCGAGCGCGCCGAGCGTGGCGAAAATTTTCTGGTTGTCCGGATTGTCCGAACGCAGTTCGAAGCCGTATTTCTTCGAAATCAGCAGCGCGATTTCAAGGATATCGATCGAGTCGAGCCCCAACCCATCGCCGTACAGCGGTGTGTCTGCCGACAGCGTTTCGAGTTGCACGTCCTCGAGATTCAATTCGCCGACGATCAGCGCGGCCAGCTCTCTTTCCAGTTTATTCATTGCCTTGTATGCAGGGATCAACGCCAATGGAAGGGGTGAAACCAGGCCACTACCCGGGCCCCTGCGCGAGCCGTGGCAGCGCAGCTTCCCCCCCTGTCGGACCGGCAATCCGCCCGCTTTTCGAGATTGTAAGTCTGGGGCGATTCTAGCGAAGCACCCCCCGCTCGTATACCGAGAAAGGGTTACATGAAGTTTTGCGCCTCCACGCGCGCCAGGTAAGCGAATGTAAGGCAGAACCCTCTACGCGCCGCAGCGGGAACGGTACGCTAGAATTGCGCCCGCCGCGTTCACGAGGCGCGGCCACACAAACAGTTACAAAAGCATTTGCGAACCCAGTGCGCTCGGGCGGGTCTTTTAAACAGGTTCCCATCAGGAACAAAAAATGCGTGGCGAGGGTATCGTCGGACACGAACGGCGCTATTCATGTGAAGAAAGAACCGGCAGCTCGCCTGCGAACCGGCTTTGAAATTTCCCCATATATGCAGCGTATCGACCTTATTCCTAGTGTGTTGTTGCGGGCGGCCATTCGTAAGATGGCCCTCTGCGGACAACCGCTCTTAATGACCGCGATCAACGCCGCGTGTGCCGACGCGACGGCACACGCCAGCTGTAATGCCGGCGTGCTGCTGTCCTTGCGCGCACGCGGCGCGACTGCCTTTTCTAGCTGCGCAGGGAGTACGCCATGCCGCAGCTAAACCGTATCGTGCGTGGCGCGGCCACGGTCGGCGTCATCGCCGCATGCGAGCTCGGCACGCATTACGCAGCCAGCACGCCGGGCGCCGAGGGTTTCGGCTTCGCCGTGGTCGTCGCTCCGCTTCTGCTGATTGCGCTCGCCGCCGCAGCCCGCGCACCGCAGCGCGTCTGGCTTTTGCCGCTATGGGCTTGCGGCTGCCTCGCTTTGTGGGTGACACGGGCACCGCTCGTGCGGCACTTCGAATGGGGCGCGTATCTCGAACATCTGAGCATCAACCTCGTCATGGCATTTGGTTTTGGCCGCACGCTCGCAGCCGGCCGCCAGCCGCTTTGCAGCCAGTTCGCCGCGGTAGTCCACGGTACGCTTACGCCGGCCGTGGCGCATTACACCCGCCAGATCACGGTCGCCTGGACGGCGTTCTTCCTCGCCATCGCGGGCGTGTCGACGCTGCTGTTTGTCACGGCGCCACTGGTTGTGTGGTCAACCTTCGCCAATTACATGACGCTGCCGCTGGTCGCGGTGATGTTCGTCGGGGAACATGCGTGGCGGCGCGTGGCGCTGCCCAATGTGCAGCGCTCCAGTATGTTCGCCGCGGCCCGCGCCTACCGCCATACGATGCACGGCCGCGCCGAACGCGCACAATGAATCCAGCTTCGATCTCCGCGCTGCGTCGAATGACGGCAATGCGGATCCGGAGCCACTGCTTTGACTGACGTTATGCCGAGCTTACCTCTGCTGTTCCACTCGTCGTCCGCACAGACGATTGCCTGGCGCGACGGCTCGCCGGTTTCCGTACGCGAGTTTCTCGCCGACGTGACGCGCCTCGCAAAGGCGCTGCCGGAGGGCGGCCATGTGTTCAACATGTGCGCCGACCGCTATCGCTTCGCGGTCGGCCTGTGCGCGACGCTGGTGGCCGGCAAGATCAGCCTGCTGCCCTCCGCGCACACGCCGGAAGCGGTGCGGCAATTGGCGTCGTTCGCGCCGGACACGTTTTGCCTGCACGATAGCGCCCACTGTACCGTCGAGTTGCCGCGCTTCCGTTTTCCTTCGGAGTCCGGTGAAACTGAGGCGCGTTCTGGCGTCGATGCATGCGCACGTGGCAGCACCGACACCCATGCCGAAATTGTGGTGCCACAGATCGACGCGGCGCAGGTCATGGCCTATCTGTTCACGTCCGGCTCGACCGGCGTGCCGGTGCCGCACGGCAAGAAGTGGGGCTATCTGGTCAAGTGCCTGCGCACCTCGGCCACGCGCCTCGGCTTGACCGGGATGGGCGCCTGCACGCTGGTCGGCACCGTGCCGCCGCAGCATATGTACGGCTTCGAGAACACGGTGCTGTTGGCGCTAATCGGCGGATTTGCATTCAGCAACGGTCAGCCGTTCTATCCCGGCGATATCGCCGCGGAACTGGCTGCCGTCCCGCAGCCGCGCGTGCTCGTGACTTCACCGGTTCATTTGCGCGCGCTGATGATGTCTGGCCAGGCATTGCCGCCGGTTTCGCTGATGGTGTCGGCGACCGCCCCGCTCGCCCAGGATCTGGCGCGCACCGCCGAGGCTCGCCTCGAGGCGCCGCTGCTCGAAATCTACGGCAGCACCGAAAGCGGCCAGATCGCGACGCGCCGTACCGCACAAAGCAACGCGTGGCAGCTTTATCCCGAGATCTGTCTGGAGACGCGGCGTCAGGCGAGTGCCGTGAATAACGTGGGTACCGCCAGCGAGGAGTCAAACGATGAAGACGAAGCAACCGTCTGGGTATCCGGCGGCCATATCGAAGAGCCAGTCTCGATGGGCGATGCACTCGAACTGCTCGACGCCAGCCATTTTCTGCTGCATGGGCGCAAGAGCGATCTCATCAACATAGCTGGCAAGCGGACCTCGCTCGGCTACCTGAATCATCAGTTGAACGAGATACCTGGCGTGGTCGACGGCGTGTTCTTCATGCCGGACGAGCCTGCAGCCAGCCAGGCGTCCACGCGCCGCGGCGGGCATGTCACGCGTCTGCTGGCGTTCGTCGTGGCGCCGAACCTCGCACCCGCCGATCTGCAGCGCGCGCTGCGCGAACGCATCGACGCCGCGTTCATGCCACGCCCCTTGTTCTTCGTTGACTCGCTGCCCCGCAATGCCACCGGCAAGCTGCCGCGCGACGTGCTCACGGCGCTGGTTGCGCAGCACATGCGCGCGGCCCCAGCCACCAGCGCGCGCTCAAAGGAAATTGCCAGCGCAAATCCGAGCGCAGAGCCGCCCGCCACGCCGGCTACGAAGCAAGCCACGAGCGCCCTCACCTTCACGATCGCCCCGGATCACGCAGCCCTCGCCGGCCACTTCCCCGGACAACCGATCGTGCCGGGCGTGGTCCTGCTCGATCACGCCATCAGCGCCATCGGCAGCGCGCTGAACCGTTCGCTCGACGCCTGCCGTCTAAGCTCAGCCAAATTCCCGAGCCCCGCTGAAGCGGGCACGCCGCTCGATCTCGTGTTCGAGACAACCGCCAGCGGCGCGATCCGCTTCACCGTCAGCGCAGGACAGCGCGCGGTCGCAAGCGGCGTGCTGGCTGCAGTTGTGCCTGTCGCGGAGGTGTGCTCATGAAGCGCCCGGCCTGGACCCAACGCGCGGAGCGGAGCAACCTCCCGATGATGCGCTTCATGACGTGGCTGTCGCTACGCCTCGGCCGGCGCCTGAGCCGGGTGGTGCATGCGCCCGCCAGCATCTATTTCATGCTGTTTTCGCCTGCCGCGTGCAAGGCCTCGCGTGCCTACCTCACGCGTGCGCTGGGCCGGCCGGCGAGCTGGCTCGATGTCTGGCGGCATCTGGTGGCATTCGGTGCGACCATCCACGACCGCATCTACCTGCTCAACGAACGCTACGACCTGTTCGACCTGCGTCTTCACGGCGAAAAATTGGTCGGCGCCACGCTGGCCGAGGGACGCGGCGCATTTCTGATCGGCGCGCATCTGGGCAGCTTCGAAGTGGTGCGCGCGATTGGACGCACCCAGCCGAACCTGCGCGTCGCCGTGACGATGTACGAAGACAACGCTCGCCGTATCAACGCGATTCTCGCCTCCATCAATCCGGCCGCGAAGCAGGATGTGATTGCCCTCGGCCAGGTCGATTCGATGTTAAAAGTGCGCGAGTATCTCGACAGCGGCAGCATGATCGGCATCCTCGCCGACCGCACCTTGTTAGGCGATGCGCGCGATTCGGTCCGCTGGGTCGACTTTCTCGGCAAGCCTGCGGCGTTTCCGCTTGGTCCGCTGCATATGGCGGCAATGCTCAAACGTCCGGTGATCTTCATGACCGGGTTGTATCGCGGCGGCAACCGCTACGATATTCACTTCGAGAAACTGGCGGATTTCTCGCAGGTCGAACGAAGCCAACGCGGTGCCGCAGTCGAAGCCGCGCTCGCGCGTTATGTCGCCTTGCTGGAGCAACACTGCCGCGCCGCGCCGTATAACTGGTTCAACTATTTCGACTTCTGGCAAACCGAACCAGCGGCCGAGACAGCTGCTGAGGTCGCCGCGCGAAGCGCTGCAAAGGCAGTGCCCGCCACCGCCGATCTGACAACCACGAGCAGGAACACCTGACGCATGATTGCAGCTCACCCACTGCCCCGCGTTTCACTGGACCACAAGGCTCGCGCGCTTGCCGCGGTGCTGGCCGTCGTCGCGGCGGTCTTCGTATCGCATGCCGCGCATGCGGCCAGTCCCGACGCTTCCGGCTGGAATCTCGACCGGCTGATGTCCACGCTCGGCCAGAAGAAATCCGGGCATGCGAGTTTCGTAGAAACCAAGTACCTGTCGATCGCCACCGAGCCCGTGACCTCTTCGGGCGAACTGGTGTTCACCGCGCCCGACCATCTGGAAAAGCGCACGGATAGTCCAAAACCGGAAGACCTCGTGGTCGACGGCGACAAGCTGACCATCGCCCGTAACGGCCATAAGTACACCTTGGCATTGACGCAGTATCCGGAGTTGTCGGCCTTTATCGAAAGCATTCGCGCCACCTTGTCGGGCAACCGGTTTGCGCTCGAGCAGGTGTACAAGGTGGCGGTCACGGGCAGCGGCGACGACTGGACACTCACGCTCACGCCGCTCGATTCCCGCATGCTGAAGACGATCAGCACCATCACGCTGACCGGTACGCGCGACCTGCTGCATACGGTCGCGATCCAGCAGGCCGACGGCGATCATTCGCTAATGCGCCTGCAAAACGACGCGGCCAACTGATGCGCGAGCCGCTTCCCGCCGGCACTTCACAGCGCGGCATCGGCCGGCTGCTGAAACAACGCGCCGTGCTGGTGTGGCTTGTGTTCCTGCTGGCCTGCGCCGTCGTGATCAGCCGGACCACCTTTACCGCCGACCTGTCGGCCTTCCTGCCGCGCTCACCGAGCGCCGGACAGCGCGTGCTGGTCGATCAGTTGCGCGACGGGTTGGTGTCGCGGCTGATTCTGGTTGGTATCGAAGGCGGCGATCCAGCTTCTCGCGCGACGCTCTCGCGCAATGTGGCGGCCGCCTTGCGCGGCGATGCGCAGTTCGCCTCGGTCAACAATGGCGAGCCTGTCAGCGAGGCGCGCGATCAACAGTTCATCTACGCGCATCGCTATGTTCTGAGTCCCGCGGTGACGCCACAGCGCTTTTCGGTCGACGGGCTGCATCAGGCGCTCGGCGACAGTCTCGACCTGCTGGGCTCGTCGGCTGGGATGTTCAGCAAGGATCTGCTGCCGCACGATCCGACCGGCGAAGTCGCCACGCTCGTCAGCCGGCTCGACAGCGGCGCACAGCCGTCGTCGCAGGACGGCGTATGGGCCTCGCGCGACGGCAAGCGGGCGGTGCTGGTCGTGCAGACCGCTGGCGCCGGTTCCGATACCGATGCCCAGGCTCGCGCCATCGCCGCTGTGCAGCACGCCTTCGATACCGCCACGCGTGCCCTGCCGAACCCCGCGTCCTACCACCTGCTGATGACGGGGCCGGGCGTGTTCTCCGTCGAGACCCGCGACAACATCAAGCACGACGTCGCTCGCCTGTCCGCCGTCAGTCTCGTGCTGATCGTCGCGCTGCTGCTGGTCGTTTACCGCTCGCCCCTGACGCTTGTGCTTGGCTTGCTGCCGGTGCTGTCGGGCGTCGCAGCGGGCCTTGCCGCGGTGAGTCTGGCGTTCGGCACGGTGCATGGCATCACCCTCGGTTTCGGCACGACGCTGATCGGCGAAGCGGTGGACTATTCGATCTATCTGTTCGTGCAGTCCTCGCGTACGCAGACTCGCGGCACCGCTACGTCTGCAGCCGGTTCGTCGTCCGTGCGAGGCGACGCTGCGCTGAGCCAATGGATCGCCACCTACTGGCCGACTATCCGGCTCGGCGTGCTGACTTCGATCTGCGGTTTCGCCTCGATGCTGTTTTCCGGCTTTCCCGGCCTCGTGCAACTCGGGCTGTATTCGATCGCCGGTTTGACGAGCGCCGCGCTCGTCACGCGCTTCGTGTTGCCGCATCTGCGCGGCGCCCGTTTCGCGATCCGCGATGTCGCCCCGCTCGGCGCGAGGCTCGCCAGGATCACCGCCGCTGCGCCGCGCTTGCGCTGGCTGCTCGTAGCGTTGCTGGTGGCGTCGATCGCCACGCTCGCGTTCCATCGTCAACATGTCTGGAGCCACGAGCTGTCGGCGCTCAGTCCGGTGTCGAAACAAAGCCTGGCGCTCGATGAAAGCCTGCGCGCCGATGTCGGTGCGCCCGACGTGCGCTATCTGGTGGTGATCTCCGGCGCGAGCCAGGAAGCGGTACTCGAAGGCGCCGAGAAAGTCTCCGCGCAATTGGAGCCGCTGGTGGATAAGGGCGTGTTGGCCGGTTATGAAAGCCCTGCGCTCTATCTGCCGAGCGTGGCCGCGCAACGAGCCCGTCTCGCCAGTCTGCCGCCCGCCGACGTGCTCACCGCACGCATGCGCGAGGCCGTCGCCAACCAGACGATCAGCGTCAAGCCGGATGCATTCGCGCCGTTCATCGCCGATGTTCAGGCGGCCCGCCAGCAACCGCTGCTGCAACGTGCCGATCTGCGCGGCACGTCGATGGCACTCGCCGTCGATGCCTTGCTGACCGAACGCGCGGGCCGCTGGAGCGCAATGCTGTCCCTCCGAGCGCCGGACAACGCGCCAGGTAGCGCACACAACGCAGCCCATCCCACCGCTGCTGACGAACCGAGCCTCGACGCCCACACGATCCGCGCCGCCGTCGCAAGCGCCCAAGTACCAGACGCGCTGTTTGTCGACATGAAGGCCGAGGCCGATCGCCTCTATATCAACTATGTGCGCGAGGACATTCATCTGTCGCTCGCCGGGCTCGGCGCGATTGTCGTGCTGCTGCTGATCGCACTGCGTTCGCCGCAGGCGGTGGTGCGCACGCTCGCCCCGCTGATGGCAGCGGTGCTGGTGGTGTGCGCAGGCCTCGCGCTGGCAGGTGAACAACTGACGATCCTTCATCTGATCGGCATGCTGCTGATCGTCGCCGTGGGATCGAACTACGCGCTCTTCTTCAACAAGCCGAACCGCGGATCGAGCGGCGGCGTGCCGAGCATCGAGCCGCAGACGCTTGTTTCTCTGCTGATCGCCAATCTGGCGACCGTGGCCGGCTTCGGCCTGCTGGCAATGGCCCACGTGCCGCTGCTCAAAGCGTTCGGCCTGACAGTAGGTCCTGGTGCAATCCTCGCGTTGCTTTTTTCGGCGATTCTCGCGCCGGCCGTCACGCGTGTGAAAGCGCCCGTCGCGGCCGAGAGTCGCAGTGGAGAGCGGGTATGAGTTCGACGCCGCCTCGCCCGCTATCCGGCGCGCACGCCATGCCCGCCGCACCCGGCTCGGTGCGGCGCTGGAAGCCGTCGCCGTTCATCACAGGCGCGGCCGCGTTGCATGTCGGTGCCGCCGCGGCGGTCGCGCTGCAACCGGCGCTGTGGCCGTGGGCCGTCGGCGGCGTGGTTGCCTCGCATCTGACGTTGACGGCGGCCGGTCTGTGGCCGCGCAGCAGGTTGCTCGGGCTGAACTGGACGACGCTGCCGGCAAGCGCAGGCAGACAGATCGCGCTCACCATCGACGATGGTCCGGACCCCGAGGTCACGCCGCAGGTGCTTGACCTGCTCGATCGCTACAACGCTCGCGCAACGTTCTTTTGCATCGGCGATATAGCGCGCCACCATCCGCATTGCGTCGAAGCGATCGTCGCCCGCGGGCATGCGGTGGAAAACCACAGTCAGCGGCACCGGCATAACTTTTCGTTGCTGGGTCCAGGTGCATTGGAGCGCGAAATCGCCGCGGCGCAACAGACACTCACCGAGATCAGCGGCGTGCGGCCGCTCTTCTTTCGCGCCCCTGCCGGGCTACGTAATCCGTTTCTCGAACCCGTGCTGTGCCGGCTCGGGCTGCATCTGGCGAGTTGGACGCGGCGCGGGTTCGACACCCGCACGCGCGATGCCGCCGTGGTGACGCAGCGCCTGCTGCGGGGACTTGCGCCACGCGACATCCTGCTCGTCCACGACGGCCATCCGGCCCGCGACGCGCGCAATCGGCCCGTGGTGCTTGATGTGCTGCCCGCCGTGCTCGAAGCAGCATCAACCGCCCATTTGCGCTGCACCACCTTGCGCGCGGCGATTGCGCCCGGAGTCGGACAGGACGGCGAAGACGACGGCGCGCGCACGCTTTTTGCTACCATGGACAGATAGACTTTGGCGCCATCCATCAGCCGCGTTGGGCGGCCTTGCGATGTCCCACTGAACCCGTAACAGGACTGAATTGTCGTGAAACCTCTTGTGCTGACGCACTTTACCGCCACGAGTTGTATTGGCCGCGGGCTCGACGCCACGCTCGATGCGTTGCGCGGGCAACGCGGCGGTCTCGCGCCATGCCGCTTCGAGCGCGCGACGCTCGACACGTGGATCGGCGAAGTGCAAGGCGTCAATGAGCAGCCCGTGCGCGCTGATCTGAGCGACTTCGATTGCCGAAATAACCGGCTCGCCCAATTGGGACTGACGCAGGACGGTTTTGCCGAGGCGGTCGCCGCGGCTGCGCAGCGTTATGGCGGACAGCGCGTCGGCGTGTTTATCGGCACCAGTACCGCAGGCATACTCGAAACCGAAAATGCCTACCGTCACCGCGATCCGCAAAGCGGCGCCCTGCCCGCCGGTTTTCACTACGCCGAGACCCACAACCCGTATTCGTCGGCGGCGTTCGTGCGCGCCTATTTCGGGCTGCAAGGACCGGCGTTTGTGATTTCATCGGCCTGTTCGTCGGGCGCCAAGGTGTTCGCGTCGGCTCGCCGCATGCTTGCCGCCGGCCTGATCGATGCCGCCGTGGTGGGCGGCGTCGATTCGCTCTGCCTCACCACGCTCTACGGCTTCAACTCGCTCGAACTGCTGTCGCCCGCTCCATGCAAACCGTTCGACATCAACCGCGGCGGCATCTCCATTGGTGAGGCGGCGGCGTTCGCACTGCTCGAACGCGCGCCCGAGGCGAACGACGCATCTGCGCCCACGCCCGACGATGCGATCCTGCTCGTCGGCATCGGCGAATCGAGCGACGCTTACCATATGTCGTCACCGCATCCGGAAGGGCTCGGGGCGCGTCTCGCGATGGAACAGGCGCTTGGGAGCAGCGGAATCGGCGCAGACGGGATCGACTACATCAACCTGCATGGCACCGCCACGCCGAGCAACGACGCCGCGGAAAGCTGCGCGGTCAAGGCTTTGTTCGACGCCACGCCCTGCAGTTCGACCAAGGGCGCGACCGGCCACACGCTCGGCGCGGCCGGGGCACTCGAAGCCGTGATCGCCGCGCTCGCGTTACGCGAGCAGTGGCTGCCCGCCGGCATCAACACGACCGAGGCCGATCCGGAGCTGGGGCTCAACTATCAGTTGACGGGCGGTCCGACCAACCTGCGGACCGTCCTCAGCAATTCGTTCGGTTTTGGCGGCACCAATTGCAGCTTGCTGTTCGCGCGCGCCGACCGCGCGCTTAACGGAGCCGCCTCCTCATGATTGCCTTGAGTGCCTTCATCGAAAGTGTCGGGCTGGTCGGGCCTGGCCTGAATAACTGGGCCGACGCGCAGGACCTGCTCGCTGGCCGCGCGCCCTATGTGGCCGCGCGCACCGTGGTGCCCGCACCCGCCAGCCTGCCGGCAGCCGAGCGCCGCCGCACCGGCACGGGCGTCAAGCTGGCGCTCGCGGTCGGTCATGAAGCGGTGGCGGGGAGCGGCCGCGATGCCGCGTCGCTCGCCGCGGTGTTTGCCGCGTCGGGCGGCGATGGTCAGAACTGCCATGTAATCTGCGAGACGCTCGCGGGCGAAGACCGTGCCCTTTCGCCGACCCGTTTTCACAACTCGGTGCACAACGCGCCGGCCGGCTACTGGAGCATCGCCACACGGGCGATGGCGCCGTCCAACGTGTTGAGCGCCTATGACGGCAGCTTCGCCGCGGGTCTGCTCGAAAGCCTCTGCCAGGTGGCGGTCGACGGTGTGCCCACTTTGCTGATCGCCTTCGATACCGACTACCCGGCGCCGATGCGCGAGGTGCGGCCGATCCCCGATGCCTTCGGCGTAGCCCTGGTTCTCGCGCCGACGCAAAGTGCGAACACGCTCGCGCGCATCGACGCGCGCCTCACCGATACGCCCGCGACCGTGCTTGCCACGCCGGAGTTCGAGCAGATGCGCATCGGCAATCCCGCGGCCCGCGCGCTGCCGCTGCTCGATGCGCTGGCGGTGCAGCGTGCGGCGAGCGTCGTGCTCGACTATCTGCAGGACGTTCAGCTGCAACTCGACATCACGATGTCGATCGCGGTGCCGGACGGTTCAGGTGAGCCTACGCCATGACGTCCAGCTTTCCGCTCTCTCCGCCGCTCAATCATGCCTGGATCGCTGCGCACATTCCGCATAGCGGCTCGATGTGCCTGCTCGACCAGGTGGTTGAATGGAATGCCGAGCACATCCGCTGTACGGCGACCAGTCATCTTGATCCGCACAATCCGTTGCGTGCGCATGGACGTCTCGCGGCAGTGTGCGGCATCGAGTACGCCGCGCAAGCGATGGCCGTGCACGGCGCGTTGCTGGGCGCGTCGCAGGACCGTCCGCGCGCGGGCTTTCTCGCCAGTGTGCGAGACGTCGAAGCGCAGGCCGGCCGCCTCGACACGCTCGACGGCCCTTTGAGCGTCGAAGCCGAGCGCGTGAGCGGCAACGACAACAATATCCTCTACCGCTTTGCATTGAGGTGTGGCGAGCGCCTGCTGCTGACAGGCCGCGCCGCCGTCATGCTCGATGCGAGCGGCGCTACCTTAACGGCCGCGCGTGCCTTGAGCCCCGGCCTCTAATCAGGACCCCGTGTTATGAAGAAGTTCAGGCTGTTGCTCGCCGCACTCACGCTGGCCGCACTCACTCCGCTGGCCCATGCTGACCTCTCCGAGGGCGCGCACCAATTCAAGACCGATGTGAAGACCGCCGGCAAGGAAACCGGACACGCGATCGGCAACGCCGGTCGTGCGGTTGCGCATGGTGCGAAGACCGCGGGCCATGCGGTCGCGAGGACCACCCGCCATGGCTATTACGCAACCAAGCGGTGGGTGAAAGAAAAGACGTAAGCGGTGCAGCAAGAAGGCAGGCGTGCTGGACTTGAATCTAGCCCCGCAGCCAAGCGAAGCCGTAGCCGCGGGCGCGACATGAGTGAGCCCCGGCCGACCTCAACGCATATTCCCCGTATGTCCCAGCGAATAACGCCCCGGCTGCGGCCACACCGTCAGACCATGCGGCTCCATGCCGACTGGAATCGAGTGCACGGCGCCTGATGCGGTGTCGATGGCGTACACCACGTCGTCGAAGCGGCCCGACAGCCACAGCACCTTGCCGTCCGCGCTTACATTGCCCATATCGGGACTCCCGCCGCCAGGAATCGGCCAGGTGACCAGCACCTTGCGTGTCGTAAAGTCGAGCACCGAGACGCTGCCCTTGCCATGCTTGCCGCCATGCACGCGGTTCGAACCGCGGTTCGAGATATACAGCTTCGTGCCATCGCGGCTCGGATACAGCCCATGCGTGCCGACACCGGTCGGAATAAAGCCGATCTTCGTGAAGCTGTCGCCGTCGACCACGAACACGCCGTCGGCCATCATGTCGGCCACATAGAACACCTTGCCGTCCGGTGAGATGCGGATGTCCTGCGGCATGCCTTTCGCCTCGAGCTGCAGATAGCCCACCACCTTACGGTTCACCAGATCGATCTTCGCCAGCTTGCCGCCAAATTCGCAGGTGAAGAGCGCGTATTTGCCGTCAATCGAAAAGTCTGCGTGGTTGATGCCTTTGCATTCCGGCACATCGAGGTTCGATTTGAGCGCCATTGTATGGGCGTCGCGAAAGTCGAGCCGCGCGCGGGCCTCGGCGACGACAATCGCTTCCTTGCCATCGGGCGTGAAGTACATGTTGTACGGATCGTCGACCATGACCGCCTTGCCCGGCTTGCCGGTCTTCGGATCGATCGGTGTCAGGCTGCCGTCAGGCCGGCCTTCGGCGTTATTGGCCACCCACAGCGTCTGCAGATCCCACGACGGGACGACGTGCTGCGGGCTGAGTCCGACCGGAAACCGGTCGACCACCTTGAGCGTAGCTGGGTCGATCACGTAGACATCGTTCGAGCGCAGGTTCGGCACGTAGACCCGTTGCAAGGCGCCCGCTACTGCCGGACTCATGCGATTGACGCCCGCTTCGCTATACAGGTTGCCCGCGTTGACCACCGGAGGCATGCCCGGGACGGTCGTCACGGACGCTGCAGCCTTGGCCAGGTTCGTCATCCATAGACCCGTCAAAACCACACCAACAGACGATGCGAGCCGCAACCAGCGACCGGAACGGTAAGCCATAGCGAAGACCTCCATGAATGGGTGACGCAAGCGGGGTGACCTAAACGGTGTGATGCAAGCGGCGCGACGCAAGCGGTTGATCAGCGCCCTGCCGTGTCTTTCCTGATGGCTTCGACGGTTTTCGACACGATCGCATCGATGCCTAGCTGGCCGAGTTCCGCGGTCGCACGACGCGGATCGCCACCGTACACGCCGTCAGCCGGACCGAGTTTAGGACCACTGCGTAAGCGGTCGACCCGGACCATTTGCGGTGCGACCGCGAGCAGCAGCGAAGTGTCCGCGAGTCCGGCATGCGTGCCGATTTCGTCGTCGTGAAAACCATGCTCGCGCAGAATTGCGTTGAAACCGTCCGAACTGGTGCCGTAGTACTCCGGCGGCACGAAGGCCCGTGCCGGCGTACCGGCCCATGACTTGTTCAACTGGGCCACAACGCGTTTGACGTCGTTCTGATAGCCGCCGTGGTCGCCTAGAAATACGATGTTTTTGAAGCCATGCACCGCGAAGCTGTTGGCGGCGGATTCCAGCAACTTCTCGAACACATCGTCGGGAATCGTGATGGTGCCGGGAAACTTCATGTGGGAAGTCGGCGGCGCGTAGCCCCCTTCGGGCACATAGGCGATGATCGGCGCGACGAGCGCACTGCCAAGTCTCTCGGCGATACGCTGCGACAGCACGGCGACGCGTGCGTTGTGCTTGCCGAGCGCCACGTCGGGACCGCTTTGCTCGGTGCCGCCGATGGGGATGAGGATGGTGGTCTTGCCCGCTGCCACCTCGTCGCGCACTTCCGTCCAGGTCAGGTTTTCGAGGAAGACGGTTTTCGGCGTTTGGGCGAAAGCGCTTTGCGTGGCGATCAGCAAAACGAACCACGCGATGATCGACGCAAGCGGGCGCCGCGATGAAAAGCGCATGACAGGTCCCATCCCGGAAGATTGACGACGCCTGTGAGTATATCTGCCGCATCCGTTCGTGGAGGGGCATTTGCCGCGTCGCCTTAGAACGAAGACGACTCTGCGTTGGACTGGGGATTGAACGTTGACTGGGCGCGTTGCCGCGGGTTTTCCCCAGGCGAAATTGAGGCGCCAAACCTTTCTTTTAGCTTTCTTTATTCTTTCTATTACTGTTAAATTAGGCCTTCGATTAACGCCTGGAGACCTTTTCTATGTCGCACTTCATGCAAGGCGCGGTGACCTTGGGTGGTTGCATCGGCGCGTTCACGCTGGTTGTCGCCATCATCGAAATGTTGAGGTGATCGCAGCGTTCAACAGCGCTTGCCGCTCGCCTTCAGCGCGTCGTATTGCACAACACGCTGAAGGCAATGTCACAGCCTGAAACGCCGGCTTATACCGGCGACGGATTGCGTTCCGCAAACCCTTCCTGATGCCAGTACGGATACGCGGGCCGTACCGCGCTCGCTGCATCGAGTTTCGCCATCTGTTCCGGCGTCAGGTTCCAACCCACTGCGCCGAGATTCTGCCGCAGCTGTTCCTCGTTACGCGCGCCGATCAGCACCGTAGAAACCGTCGGACGTTGCAGCAGCCAGTTCAGCGCAATCTGCGGCACGGTCTTGCCGGTTTCAGCGGCGATTTCATCGATCGCGTCGAGCACGCGAAACAGATATTCATCCGGCACCGGCGGCCCCATATCAGCCGTCTTGTGCAAACGGCTCTTCTCCGGCAACGGTTGCCCACGTTTGAGCTTGCCGGTCAGACGTCCCCAACCGAGCGGACTCCACACCACCGCACCCACGCCCTGATCGAGCCCGAGCGGCATCAACTCCCATTCGTAGTCGCGTCCCACCAGCGAGTAATAGGCCTGATTGGCAACGTAGCGCGGATAGCCGTAGCGGTCCGCCACATCCTGCGACTTCTGCAGGTGCCAGCCGGAAAAGTTCGACACGCCGGTATAGCGGATCTTGCCTGCCCGCACGAGGTCGTCGAGCGTCGACAGCACTTCGGTCACAGGCGTTTTGGCGTCGAAGCCATGCAACTGGAACAGGTCGATATAGTCGGTTTGCAGCCGCTTCAATGATGCATCGACGGCCTGAATCAGGTGAAAGCGCGACGAACCCACATTGTTCGGCTCATCGTCGAACCGGAAGGTGGCCTTGGTCGAGATGAGGACCTTGTCGCGCTTGCCCTTGATCGCCTCGCCGAGCACGGACTCCGAAGAGCCGCGCGAGTAGATGTTGGCGCTGTCGAACATCGTGACGCCCGCGTCGAGGCAGATATCGATGAGACGCCGTGCTTCGGCCACATCCGTGGCACCCCACGCCTCGAAGAACTCGCCCTTGCCGCCAAATGTCCCTGTGCCGAAACTGAGTACCGGAACCTTGAAGCCGGACGCGCCCAAATGTCTGTATTCCATTGAACATCCTCCATAAGGTTGCCACTGAGCAACGGGGACTCAGTCTACGCGCGTCCTTGGGATCGTGTTGGCGGGCCGGCAAGCCAGGGCGGTGCTGTAAAAAATGCCCATGAGGGGCTAACTTTTACCTGCCGGTCGCATGATGCGAGGTCGGGCGCTGACGCGGAGTCGCGGGGCCACACAACTGCAGGATGCTCATAGCCGAGCCCTCGACTGCGGCCGCTCTTACTCGCAGGTTACGAGCGCATGCAGTTCGTCGATATTGAACGGCTTGGCCAGAATCGCGACGCCGATACGTTTGGCGCGCTCCAGTTCCTCAGCGTAGCCCGTCATCAGGACGATCTTCTGGGCCGGCCAGGAATGGCGCACCCGTTCAGCCAGATCGACACCGCTCAGCTTGCCGGGCATCTGTACGTCGGATAGCACGAGTTCAAAGGTCTCGCCGGCGGTGAGCACATCGAGCGCCCCATCCGCGGTGGCCTCGTGGCGCACCTCGCAGCCGAAGGTCTCGAGCACCGCCGAGATGCCCGCGGCGACGTCCTCGTTGTCTTCTACCAGCAGCACCACGCCTTGCGACGCGGAGCGTTCGTCGATGGCCGTGTCGTCAACCACTCTCGACGCTGCCCGCGCCTCCCGGTAGTGCGGCAGATACAGGCGGACAGTCGTGCCGCTGCCCACCACGCTGTCGATTTTCGCGGTCCCGCCCGATTGTTCACACGTGGCGAGCACCTGAGCGAGCCCGAGGCCTGTGCCCGAGCCCTGCAGCCTGGTGGTGAAAAGCGGCTCGAAGGCGCGATTCGCGACCGCTTCGGTCATACCCTCGCCGTCATCGGAACAGGAGATGAGTACGTATTCGCCGTCCGGTAATAGTGTGTCGCTCGACACCAGCCGGGTGTTCTGGCAACGAATCACAAAACGCCCGCCGTGCGGCATCGCATCGCGCGCGTTGACCGCGAGGTTCATCAGGGCGAACTCGAGTTCCGTCGGGTCGGCCAGCACGCGCCAGCTATCCACGACCACGTTGACCGTAACCTGCACCTTGTCACCCACCGCCGCGTCGATCAAGGTACCCGCGCCGGGCAGCCATTTCGCGAGATCGATCGGCTCCTGCTTGAGCGGCTGTTTCCGCGCCACGCTCAACAGCCGCCGCGTCAACGCTTCCGCGCCGGCGGTGGCGCGTTCCACCGCCATGACTTCGGGTTGCAGGTTATTGAAACCCTTGCGGTGGGCCAACTGCATGTTGGCGGAAACGACCATCAGCAGATTGTTGAAATCATGCGCGACGTTGGCGACCAGATTGCCGAGTGCGCCCATGCGCTGCAACTGGCGGCTCGACGCCTCCGCGGACAGGCGCATCGCCACTTCGCCCTGCCAGCGCTCCCATGCAAGGCGCTCGGTTTCAAGCTGGCGCAGCGAGAAAAACACCAGCAGCCAGATGGCGATGCACGGCACCACCGTGATAGTGGCGATGAGCAGGAAGTGATGCCACCACTGCCAGAAAATCGCGGCCGTGGCATACGCGCTCATCACGTAGAGCGGATAGTCGCCCACGCGCCTGAACGCCAGCAACCGCTCCGCGCCATCCACGCTCGAGGTCATCCGGACATGGCCGGACAACTCCTTGTCGCGCAGCGCATCCGTGAACGGCGTATGAGCCGAAGGCTCCGTGCCGAGCGGCCAGCCTGGATAGCGCACCAGCAACTGGCCGTCCTGGCGGTAGAGACCGAGCGCGAGCGATGGGTCGCCGCCCGTCAGGTCACGGTAAAAGCTCGAGAAATAGGCGCTGCGCAGCGCAATGGAGACCACGCCGAGGAAACGCCCGTCCGCCGCCGAGCGGCCGAGCGTCGTGTTGAAGACATCGGTCTGCGTGACCGTGCCGTACATGGGCAGAGAAAAGTAAGCTTCGGGGCGAATGGCTTCCGCCATGACGAAATCGTCGCGCGTAGCGATCGACAGCGCCGGAGCCGGATAGGTCCGGCTGTTGACCAGCAGCTTGCCGTCCGGGCCGAACACCGCGATGCCGGCGACCTGCGGAAAGTCGCCGCCAATCGCACGCAGCCGCTGGTGCAGTTCGTCTTCACGGGCGTGAATCGCGGCCGCGTCATCGTCGCCGAGCAGCTCGAGGATACGGGCGCTGATCTGCTGGTTGAGGTCCAGCACCTTGACGGCCTGCTCTTCGGTCACGCGCGCGAGCCGGTCGATGATGTCGTCCGAGTCGGCGATCCGGCGTTGATAGTCGAAGTAGCCATAGCCCACGAGGCAGGCGAGCGGAAACAGGATCGACGCGGCCAGTACCACCAGCAGAATGCGCCGCGTTGCAGCAAAGTTGCGCAACGGCAGCGGTAAATCCACGACAGCGCGCTCCGCATGTTGCACGTGACGATCTCCTGTGAAGGCAGATTGATTCTTCAGTGTAGGCCGAACCGGAACATCTGCACACGGCATGCCTGAAAGCCAAGGGCGCCGGTTCCGGTTTGCCTGACTTTACGATACGCGAGCCGGCAGAACAAACAGAATGGCGCTTCCGGCATGGCCAATGGCGTTGCTTTGCGAGCCGAAGCATGTTTTGTCCTGTGCATGAGCTGTGTTTGGCCTTCCCGACGGCCCACGCCCGGCCGCCTGGGTACGCCGATTGCTACCGCACGGGGCACCGCCCCAACGGAACGAACCGTCATGTCTGACCAGACCGCCTCATCTCACGGTGATGAAGATAAGCAACGCGAATCCGGTCAATCCGACCGCAAAGGCGGCGACAAATCCGACCACTCAGACGGCGACAAGAACGGCTCCGACAAGAACGGCTCCGAAAAACGCAAGGGCCCCGGCAAGAAGCCACTGATCATCCTCGCCGTGGTAGCGGTGATATTGCTGATAGGCGGGTTTATCTGGTGGTTCGCGACGCGCAACCAGGCGACCACCGACGACGCCTACACCGACGGCAACGCCATCACGATTGCGCCGCAGGTCTCGGGCTATGTGGTGGATCTCGCGATCAACGACAACGTCTACGTGCACAAGGGCGACCTGCTCCTCGTCATCGACAAGCGCGACTACCAGGCCCAGGTGGACGCGGCGCAGGCGCAGCTGGGTCTCGCACAGGCGCAGTTGAATGCGGCGCTGGTGCAGCTCGACATCGCCCGGGTGCAGTACCCGGCGCAGTATCTGCAGGCCAAAGCGCAGACCTCGTCGGCAGAGGCCAATCTGAAGCAGGCCCAGGCCGCGTGGGTGCGCCAGCACGCGGTCGATCAGCGCGCCACCTCGCAGCAGAACATCGATACCGCCGATGCGCAGCAGCAGACCGCCCGCGCCAATGTCCAGCAGGCGCACGCCCAGGAACAGACGGCGAGCCTCGTGCCGCAACAGATCCGGCAGACGGTGGCCACCGTCGAAGAGCGCCGCCAGCAGGTGCAACAGGCTGAGGCGCAGCTCGAGCAGGCGCGGCTCAACCTCTCGTATTGCGAAGTGCGGGCGCCGTCCGATGGCTGGATCACACGCCGCAACGTGAATTACGGCAGTTTCCTGCAGGCGGGTGTGTCGTTGTTCTCGATCGTCACGCCAGACGTCTGGGTGACGGCCAATTTCAAGGAATCGCAGCTGGAGCGGATGCGTCCGGGCGACAAGGTCGACCTCGAAGTCGATGCCTATTCGAAGCTCAAACTGCATGGCCATATCGATAGCGTGCAGCTCGGCAGCGGCTCGCGCTTCTCGGCCTTCCCGGCGGAAAACGCCACCGGCAACTTCGTCAAGATCGTGCAGCGCGTGCCGGTGAAGATCGTGATCGACTCCGCCTTGCCGCGCGACCAGCCGTTGGGACTGGGGCTCTCGGTCACGCCGAAGGTCTACCTGAAATGAGTGACCCGAACTGGAAGCCCGCGGCCAATCCGTGGCTGATCGCGGTTGTCGTCACGCTGGCCGCGTTCATGGAGGTGCTCGACACCACCATCGTCAACGTGGCGCTGCCGCATATTGCCGGCACCATGTCGGCGAGCTACGACGAGGCCACGTGGACTCTCACCTCTTATCTGGTGGCCAACGGCATCGTGCTGCCGATCTCCGGTTTTCTTGCCCGGGTAATGGGTCGCAAGCGCTATTTCCTCGTGTGCATCGTGGCCTTCACGATCTGCTCGTTTCTGTGCGGCATCGCCACCAATCTGACGCAACTGATCCTATTCCGGCTGCTGCAAGGGTTTTTCGGCGGTGGCCTGCAACCGAACCAGCAGTCCATCATTCTCGACACCTTCCCGCCGTCACAGCGCGGCCGGGCGTTCTCCATCTCGGCCGTGGCGATCGTGGTCGCGCCGGTGCTGGGCCCGACACTCGGCGGCTGGATCACCGACAACTTCTCATGGCGCTGGGTGTTCCTGCTCAACGTGGAATGGCACTTACTTAAGCCAGCATGGAGGAGAAGACGCGGGTAAGTACTTGAAGAGAAACGGAGGAGGCTGATCCAGGGATTGATAGGATGGTT